>NZ_JBEXKX010000015.1:0-217680 GCF_040609695.1 Amycolatopsis sp. NPDC004625 | reverse complement strand
CGCCGCCATCTGGCACAACCGCGCCACCGGCCAACCCGTCACCCGATCACTAACCGCCTACGACCACTGACCGAGTTACGCATTACTCGTCTAGCTGTTCTGTCCGGGGAGGTTGCGATCGTGATGACACATAAGCGGATGATCTTGCCGTAGGGAAGGGCCTCCGGGTTCGGTGTGGATTGCGACGTCTACACCGATCAAACGGAGGCCCTTCGTGACCCACGCTAACGCACCCCTGACCCCGACCGGCAGACTGCGCCTGGCCCGCTGTGTCGTGGACGATGGCTGGCCGTTGCGGCGAGCTGCGGAACGGTTCCAGGTCTCGGTCTCGACCGCTGCGCGGTGGGCCTGCCGTTACCGCGACCTCGGCGAAGCCGGCATGGCCGACCGGTCCAGCCGGCCCCGGACCAGCCCGAACCGCACCCCCTCCCGGACGGAGCGGCGGATCATCAAAGTCCGCGTCCTGCGCCGCTGGGGACCGGCCCGCATCGCCTGCCTGCTCGGGTTGAATCCCTCCACGGCGCATCGGGTCCTGACCCGCTACCGGATCGCCCAGCTGGCCCACCTCGACCAGGCCACCTCCCGCCCGGTCTGCCGCTACGAACACCCCGCACCCGGTGATCTGGTGCACGTCGACATCAAGAAGCTCGGCAATATCCCCGACGGCGGCGGTCACAAGGTCCATGGCCGCGCTGCCGGTGGCCGCCACAGTTCAGCCCACCGCGACCCCGCCCGGCCCCGCAAGGTCCACGGACGCCCGAACCTCGGTTACAGCTACCTGCACAACGCCGTCGACGACCACTCCCGCCTGGCCTACACCGAAATCCTGCCGGATGAAACCAAGGAGACCGCGGCCGCGTTCTGGGGCCGGGCACAAGCCTTCTTCACCAGCTGCGGGATCACCGTGACTCGGGTCTTGACCGACAACGGTTCTTGCTACCGGTCCCGCATCTGGCGCGACACGCTGCGCGACGCGCAGGTCACCCACAAACGGACCCGGCCCTACCGGCCCCAGACCAACGGCAAGGTCGAGCGGTTCAACCGCACCCTGCTCGACGAATGGGCCTACGACCAGCCCTACCGCACCGAAACCGAACGCCGCCAGGCCCTGCCAGGCTGGTTGCACACCTACAATCACCATCGCGGCCACACCGCACTCGCTGGCAAACCACCCGCCAGCCGCGTCCTCAACCTCACGGGGCAATACGGCTAGCCGAGCACCGAGCGCATGAAGTCCACCAGCCAGTGCTGGGCCGGGCTGCGGGCGTGCGTGTGTCGCGTGTAGACCGACACCTGGGCCGGCTCGACCTCCAGGGGCAGCTCGAACAGGCGGACGCGGTGCTCGGCCGCGAACATCTCCGCCACCAGCCGCGGGACCATCGCCACCAGCTCGCCGTCCTGGACCAGGTACGGCAGGGCCGCGAAGCGCGTCACCTCCAGGACCACCCTTTCCAGCAGGCCGCACGCCTCCAGCGCGCGGCGGGGGCCGTCGTGGCCGGTCGGGCCGAACACCGTCACGTGGCGCTCCGCCGCCAGCTCTTCGAACGAGACCGCCGATGCCAGCCGCGGGTGGTCCGCCGCCACCATTCCCAGGTAGCCCTCGGAAAACAGCGGGATGCGGGCCACGCGCTGCGAGCTGATCAGCGACGACGCGATGAACGCGTCGATCTCGCCGCGGCCGAGCTGGTCGGCCGCTCGGTCGACGTCCAGGGGCCGGACGGTCAACGTCACGCCGGGTGCCGCCGAAGGCAGCGCCGCCATCAGGCGCGGCAGCAGCGAGATCTCCCCCAGGTCCGACAGGCACAGCGTGAACGCCGCCCGGGCCGTCGCCGGCGAGAACGACCACGCGCCGCTCACCGCCGACTCGATCTCCGACAGCGCGCTGTGCAGCGGTTCGTACAGCGCGCGGGCCGTCGTCGTGGGCTCCAGGCCGCCGCCGGTGCGGCGGAACAGCTCGTCCGAAAACCGGCGCCGCAGCTTCTGCAGGCTGTAGCTGATCGTCGGCTGCGTGACGTGCAGGGACTCGGCCGTCGCCGTCACGCTGCGGGTCTCGTAGAGCAGCACGAACGTGCGCACCAGGTTCAGGTCGAAGTCCTGCATTATCGATCCCATCGATGAAGCCGCGAGCCAACATTTATTGGAACACAGGCGCGCAGCTCCATAGGGTCGGTCCGACTTCGAGGAGGACCCACCGATGCCCACCGCCCGCCGGCTCGCCCACGAGTTCCTGGACCGCCGTGGCCTGACCACCATCTTCGGGAACCCCGGCTCGAACGAGCTGCCGTTCCTCGCCGGGCTGCCCGAGCACTTCCGGTACGTCCTCGGCCTGCACGAAGGCGTCGTCGTCGGGATGGCCGACGGGTACGCCCAGGCGACCGGCCGCCCGGTGCTGGTCAACCTGCACGCCGCCGCCGGCTCCGGCAACGCCATGGGCGCGCTGACCAACGCCGTCCACTCGCGCACTCCCCTGGTGCTCACCGCCGGCCAGCAGGTCCGGACGGCGATCGGGCTGGAGGCGATGCTCGCCAACACCGACGCCACCCAGCTGATGCGTCCCCTGGTCGCCTGGGCCGGCGAGCCGAGCTGCGCCGCGGACGTCCCGCGGTCGCTCGCGCAGGCGGTGTTCGAGGCCGAATTGCACCGGCGCCCCACCTACCTTTCGGTGCCCTACGACGACTGGGCCGCCGAGCTGCCCGAGAACCCCGTGCTCGACCGGCAGGTCCGGGCCGGTCTCAACCCGGCCGCCGCCCAGCTCGACTATCTCGTCGCGAGCATCGCCGCCGCCCAGAACCCCGCCCTCGTCCTGGGCGGCGACATCGACGCCGGCGGCCTGTTCGACCGGGCCGTCGCCCTGGCCGAGCACCTGGACCTGCCGACGTGGGTGGCGCCCTCGCCGCACCGGCTGCCGTTCCCGAACCGGCACCGGCTCTTCCGCGGTGTGCTGCCGGCCGGCATCGCGCCGGTTTCGGCCGCGCTGACCGGGCACGACGTCGTCCTCGTGCTCGGCGCGCCGGTGTTCCGCTACCACCAGCACGTCCCCGGACGGTTCCTGCCCGCGGGCACCCGGCTGATCCAGGTGACCGACGACTTCGGCGCCGCGGCCCGCGCGCCGATGGGCGAAGCGCTGGTCGCCGACCCCGCGCCGGTGATCGAAGCGCTGCTGAAGAAGCTTCCCGCCAGAGGAACACAACGCGGCTACGAGGAAAACCCGGAGCCCAAAACCGGTGAGAACGCGCTGCACCCGGAGCAGGTGTTCGCCGCCCTGCGCGACACCCAGGACGACGGCACGCGCTACGTCGTCGAGTCGACGTCGACGAACTCGGCCTGGTGGCGGCAGATGGACCTGCGCCGCGAGGGCTCCTACTTCTTCCCGGCCGCCGGCGGGCTCGGCTTCGGCCTGCCCGCCGCGGTGGGCGTCGCGATGGGCAGCCCGGACCGCCCGGTCGTCGGCGTCATCGGCGACGGCTCGGCGAACTACGGCATCACGGCGTTGTGGTCCGCGGCGCACTACCGCGTCCCGGTCACCTTCGTGATCCTGCGCAACGGCGTCTACGGCGCGCTGCGGTGGTTCGGCGAGCTGCTCGGGACGCCGGACGTGCCCGGCACGGAGATCCCCGGGCTCGACTTCACGGCCATCGCCGCCGGGTACGGCGTCGAAGCCACCACGGTCACCGACGAAGACCACCTGCGCACCCAGCTCAAGACGATCCCGGACGGCCCGCGGCTGATCCAGGTCGACACCGAACCGACCTCCCCGGAGTGATCATGATCCTGTTCGAGCGAGAATTCACCCGTGGTTCCGGCGGGACGCACGCCGTCGTCGAGCCGGCCACCGGCGCAACGCTGGGCAACGTGGGCATCGCGACCCCCGCCGACGTCGCCGAAGCCGCCGCGGAAGCGGCGAAGGCGCAACGAGACTGGGCCCGGCGCAAGCCCGCCGAACGCGCCGCCGTGCTGCGCCGCGCCGGTGAGCTGTGGGAGGCGCACGCGGCCGAGGTCCAGGACTGGATCGTCCGCGAAGCCGGTTCGACGCGGCCCAAGGCCGGGATCGAGACGGAAATGGCAGCCGGGATCTGCTTCGAGGCCGCCGCCCTGCCCACGCACCCCCTCGGCGAGGTGCTGAGCACCGGCGAACCGCGCTGGTCACTCGCCCGGCGGACGCCGGCCGGCGTGGTTTCGGTGATCTCGCCGTTCAACTTCCCGCTCATCCTGGCGATCCGCTCGGTCGCACCCGCCCTCGCCCTCGGCAACGCCGTGCTGCTCAAGCCCGACCTGCGCACCGCGGTGTCCGGCGGCGTCAGCATCCTGCGCGTCTTCGAGGCGGCCGGGCTGCCCGACGGCCTGCTACACCTCCTGCCCGGGGACGCCGCCGTCGGCGCCGCGGTGGTCGCCGCGCCGGAGGTGTCGGTGGTGTCGTTCACCGGTTCCACCGTGGCCGGGCGGAAGGTCGGCGAAGCCGCCGCGCGCTCGCTCAAGCGCGTCCACCTGGAGCTGGGCGGCAACAACGCGCTCGTCGTGCTGCCGGGCGCCGACGTCACCAAGGCGGCCTCCGCCGGCGCGTTCGGGTCCTTCCTGCACCAGGGCCAGATCTGCATGACCACCGGCCGCCACCTGGTCCACGAGTCCCAGGTGGACGAATACGTCGCGGCGCTCGCCGAGAAGGCGCGGCGGCTGCCCGTGGGGAACCCGGCCGAGGGCGAGGTCGCGCTCGGCCCGATCATCGACGACCGCCAGCTCGCGCACGTCACCGACGTCGTCGACCGCAGCGTCGCGGCGGGCGCGCAGGTGCTGGCCGGTGGCAAGCCCGACGCGCCGTTCTACCCGCCGACCGTCCTCTTCGGACTCGACGACGCGAGCCCGGCCTGGCGCGAGGAGATCTTCGGCCCGGTCGCGCCGGTGCGCGCCTACCGCGACCTCGACGAGGCCGCCCGGCTGGTCAACGACTCCGAGTACGGCTTGTCGGTCGGCATCCTCGGCGACGTCGGCACCGCGATGAAGCTGGCCGACGAGGTCCGCTCGGGCAAGGTGCACATCAACGAGCAGACCGTCGGCGACGAGCCGACCGCCCCCTTCGGCGGGGTCGGCGACTCCGGCAACGGCTCCCGGTTCGGCGGGGCGAAGGCCAACATCGAGGCGTTCACCGAGACGCAGTGGCTGACCGTCCGCGCGGACATCGCGGGTTACCCCTTCTAGAAGGAGCACGGCAATGACGACGTCTCCCGCCCGTCCCGCGTGGACGGCGGTCCTCTGCTGGCTGACCGTCCTGCTCGAGGGCTACGACCTGGTCGCGCTCGGCGCCACCATCCCGACCCTGCTGAAGAGCGGCTACCTCGGCTTCACCGCGGCCGGCGCGACCCTGGTCGCGACGGTGTCGCTGATCGGCGTGGCCGTCGGCGCGGCCTGCCTCGGGCCGCTCACCGACCGGTTCGGCCGCCGTGTGCTGCTGATCGGCTCGGTGCTCCTGTTCTCGCTGTTCACCCTGCTGACGCCGCTCGCGCCGAACGTCGCGACGTTCGGCGTCTTCCGGTTCGCCGCGGGCCTCGGCCTCGGCGCGTGCATGCCGGTGGCGCTCACGGTGATGTCGGAGAACCTGCCCGCGCGGCGCCGCGCCAGCGCGAGCACGTTCACCATGACCGGCTACCACGTCGGCGCGGTGCTGACGTCGATCCTGGCGCTGTCCGCGAAGGAGGACTGGCACCTGCTGTTCTACGGCGGCGGCATCGTCGGCCTGCTCGCCGTGCCGCTCATGTGGTGGCGGCTGCCGGAATCCGCGGCCTACCTCGAGGCGCGCGAGACGGCGGAGCGCGTGAGCCTGCGGGACCTGCTCGGCCCCCGGTTCCGGCGGATCAGCATCGCCGTGTGGACCGGCTCGTTCATGGGCCTGCTGCTGGTCTACGGGCTCAACACCTGGCTGCCGCAGCTGATGCGCACCGCGGGCTACCCGATCTCGACGTCGATCACGCTGCTGCTGGTGCTCAACATCGGCGCGGTGCTCGGGCTGGTGCTGGCCGGCACGATCGCCGACCGGTTCGGCATCCGGCCGATCGCGCGGATCTGGTTCGGCGCGGGTGCCGTCCTGCTGGCGGCCCTGAGCCTGCGGATCGGGAACGCGTTCCTGCTCAACATGGTCGTCCTGCTGACCGGCGTGTTCGTGTTCTCCGCGCAGGTGCTGATCTACGGCTACGTCGCGCAGGCGTTCCCCGCGCAGGCCCGCGGCACCGCGCTCGGGCTGACGTCGGCGGTCGGGCGGCTGGGCTCGATCCTCGGCCCGTTCGTGACCGGCGCGCTGGTGACCGCGGGGGTCGCCTACCCGTGGGGGTTCTACTTCTTCGCCGTCGTCGCCGTGTTCGGCCTGGGCGCGGTGCTGCTCCTGCGCGGTGAGACGCGGACGGAGGCGCGGCCGGCGCCGGTGTCCGCCGGCTAGACCGTGTCTTCGGGCTTGCGGCGGCCCAGCGTCGGCTCAGGGTGCTCGGTGCGGCGGTCGGAGTCGCGCAGGACCTCGCGGGCCTGGCCTTCGGGGTCCGCGCTGTCGACCGCCTGCTCTTCGGGCAGCAGCTCGGCGCGGGTTTCCGTCCGATCGGGAATGTCGTCCATGCCCGGGTGGTACCCGTTCTCCCGCGATCTCAGACACGCAGCCAGCCGACGGCCAGGGAAAGCACCAGCCCGGCCACCATCAGCACCAGCACGCCGGTGAGGACGAGCCACAGCACCGGCATCGCCTTGGACGGCATCGGCTGCGGGTGCGACAGCCCCGACGTCTGGGCGGAGTCCGGCGGCGTGCTGCCCGGCGGCACGCCGCCCCCGGGTTCCAGGTCCGGCGTCCGGTAGGGGTCCGGGTCCGGGGGTGTGGCGGTCATGGTGCACCGTCCTTCCGTCGCTCCCGCGGCGGGTGCCCGGCCGTGAGCCGGGCAAACCCGGCGTCAGTCGCGCGAGCGGCGGTGGCCGGCGGCGTCGCGGCGGAGCTGGTCGGCGTGGGCCGAGATCTCGCCGAGTTCCTCGGCCAGCCCCGCGTGTTCGCCTCCCAGGTGGGGCCGGGCGGCGGCCAGCGGCGGCAGCAGCGTCGCCGGGTCGTCGTCGCCGAGGGCCGCGCCGATGCGGTCGGCGCTCTCCTGCGCGACCGGTCCGAGCCCGTCGAGCGCGCTGACCCGACCGGCGATCCGGCGCAGGATGGCGGAGTTGCGCCGCGCCCAGTCGGCGACGGCCCGGTCGCCCGCCCGCCGGTCGCGTTCGGCGTCGACCCGCGCCTCACCGGTGGTCTCGCCGGTGTTCGACGGCTGCAGCCGCAGGTAGCGCCGTTCCGCGGCCTGGCGGCTCGCGACGCCCAGCGCGGGCGCCAGCGCGACCCAGCTGGCGCCCGCCGCCCTGGCCGCCGTGATCAGCTCCGGTTCCCAGGTCGCGAGTTCGTCCCGAAGCAGGCGCAGGCCGGCCAGGGCGGTCAGGAGGTCTTCGCGGGCCGCCGTGCCGGACCGGGCGCCCGCGACGACCTCGTGGATTCGCCTGAGTGCGTCGGCGGGATCGGTTCCGTCCATCGTCATCCTTTCGACGACCTGGTTCCGGTCATCGTTTTGACGACATGTTAGGACAGTGGTACGTGGTGATGCCAGAGCTGTCGGCGCCGGTACCTGGTCAATACCGGCGGACGCCTGCCGCGGACCCCTGACTCAGGCCCGTTCGACGCGGAAGACCGCGATGCGCTCGGCGGCCGCCGCGACGGCGTCCGGGGTGGGTGCGTCCGCCAGGCCGGTTGTCACGAACCGCTTCCCCACGCTCGCCGGGCTCGATTCGACCAGCTTGCGCAACACCGGCCGGCGTTCCTCGACGGGCAGCTCGGCCAGCCGCGCGGCCGACGGGCGACGGCCGCGGGTGAGCGTCACCTCGCCCGCGGCCCGCACGTTCGCCACCCAGGCCGCCTTGGGGTATGCCTGCACGATGTAGCGCTCGCCGTCGATCGGGACGACCGCGATGGGGAACGTGCGCGGGATGCCGGTGCGCCGTCCCGGCACGGTGAGCAGCTGCATCGGGCCGAAGGTGACGCCGAGCCGCTGCAGCCCCACGACGATCTTGTTGCCGGCGTTGACCATCCGGCGGTAGCTCTGCGCTGTTGTCATGCCTGCGACAGTACACGATCTCGTACGGAACTCATACGATCTCGAACTCGTATTTACTTGCGCTCGGGTCCGGGCTCGGTTTCCGGCGGAAGCGGATCGGGCACGGGCACGCCGGGCTCCGGCCGGGGCAGGTCCGGCGCGGGCTGCCCCGGTTCCGGCACGGTGGGGTCGGGCTGAACGGGCTCCGGCTGGACGGGTTCAGGTACTACGGGAGGTGCGGTCGACATCGGTCTTCCCTCCACCACGCTGCGCCGTCCGCGAATCGGACGGCGATCACCTACCGGGCTACCCGGGACGGCGGCCGAGGAAAACCCGCTGAACCCAACCGACACTGCGAACCTGGCCGCGCTAGGCGCATCACCTGCTGCTACTCACGGTCCACGTCGCTTTAGGAGTTGATCAGCAGAGCGAGGAGCGGCAGCATGGTCGCCCACCGAGTATTACCCGAACCTTCCACCGAGGCAGCATGAACCGCTTCACGATCGCGCCGCCAGCAGGACGGCCGCCGATCCATCGGCACCGCTTGGCAGCGCCAGCCTCGACAAGAGCAACGTCCTCACGCACGCCTTCAGGCACATTGGACAATGTCGATGGATCCTGCAGTTCCACGCCACGCATCGAGGCTCCGGCTCGCCCCACGGCCTGGCATACCAGGTGCAGATCACCGAGTACGATCGCGGGCACGCCGCGGTCTCCATAGCGCGAACCCATAAGGAGAACGACAGACTCGATCATGACGGATCGGACAATCGTACATGGGTCTTCAGTGTTGCGGATTGTGGCATTCTTGATCATGGATGCCAACCCGTCATGCAACTGATCAGCATACGCAGATAAGCGTTGCGCGCAACTGCCCTCACAAGATCAAAGGGCCGAGGTTTCGGCGATTAAGCGTTTCGTGGCGTGTCGCGCACCGGCGTCGTCGTTCGCGGCAGCACTCCCAGTAAGATGCCGACAGGCATATGCATGGAGGACGGATGCTGCGGTACTCACAGCTACCTGAAGACGTTCGCGCCGCCCTGGCTTTCGGCCGGCCCTTGCGCGACGAGATCGAACTTGCACGCACCAACGGGCGCGGCGCAATCGTGGTACTCGGCTGCGGTGACTGCCACGCGCACTTGATGAGCGAAGGCGACAGAGGCACATGGCCCCTGACCGGACGCACCATATTCACTAATGCGGCGATCGACGGCGCGATAATCTTGGACCCGAGCCTCCAGTCCATTGTCCACAAGTACGCGACCTTGAAGCCGACGATTGCCATGAAGGCGACCGGTCCAGGCACCCGCCACGCCATGGGCTCCGGTTTCGCAGCTCAGACACAACATCCGGTGATCGTCGTCAGCGAGGAAACTCAACACGTCACGCTCTATCTCGGTGACGATCGGCTCTTGCTCCGAGGACAGGCGGAATTGAGGGCATCGGTCGACGCCGAAATGCAGCTCCTGCGGACGACATTGCAAACGCGCCCGCGGATCGGCGGCTCCAGACGCCGGATACCCGCCGATGAACAGGCTGCGGTCGAGGCCGCCATCCGGACGATCCAGGAGAACTTGGCCGAGCTGGGAACTTCAGGTGAAGCGCAGGGAGCGGAGTGCGCGACCATCGCGCGCCAATTGGGATTGGCAGCGATGCTTTCCGTTCCGGCGCCCGGAGTCGAGCGCGACACGGTGCTAGGACCCGTAGACCTCACAGTGCGGCTCCTCGGCGAGGTCTACGTCGACGACAAGCTGGTCACGGGGTTCGCCGCTGACGTCCTCATCATGCTGGCGCTCTCGGAAGAACGGCGCATCCCAAGCCACATATTACAGAGCGCATTGGCTGACGATGGACGAGCACTGGAAAAGGCTGTCGGCGCTCTCCGCGAACTCGGAGTCGACATCGCGGAGCAACGCGGCAACTACATCATGGAACTCGAGCCGATTCTGGACACCGATGAGTTCGTGATCGGTGTCCAGGAACTACCGGAATCACCTCGGCCCGCTCAGGTAGATCGGCTGCTGTCTTTGTGGCGAGGCGATCCGGCGACCCTGCACCCGAACACCACTGGGCATTGGCATGTCGTCAACACAGCTCGGACCGAGCTCCTGCGGCGCATCCGGATGATGACCGTGCACGAGCAGCGCGGACTTCCGGGCCTGAGGACGTTCATCACGCACTTCGCCCCCAACAAGATGCCGCCGTGGGTGTCCGGCATTGCATCCCTCAACGGCCGCCTGGGCAACCGGAAACGGGTGCTGATCGTGGAGGACCGGATGGCCGACACCTTTGTCGACGTGTTGGGGCGGCAGTATGACTGCGTCCCCTTGCGTTCGTTGCCGGATTGGCATCAGTTTTCCGGCGAGGACGAACTCGACTTCGATGCGGCTCTGGTCGATCTTCACCTCACCGCTGCGGGCAACGATGCACAGGGGGTGGAGATACTCGAGTTTCTGCGAGACAACGATGGCCCTCCGGCAATGCTGATCTCCAGTGCACCCGAGGCGGGAGACACCGACGCCCTCAAGGAGAAGTATGGGCTGAGCGGCATCTACTTCAAAGGTCCGCACGATTCGGTGCCCAACCTTGCGGCGTCGATGGACCGGGTGATCCGCGAGGGACGCTCAGCGCACAAGTAGGGCCACGACCAGCCGGCCGTTGCATCGCGTTTGCCGACGGGTGATTCGACTAGGGCCGGCTCCACTATTTCTCAGTCCCACCACGTGAGGGCATCGTTGTTCAAGCTGGGTGCCGCCCCTGTTTTTCGCCGGGCTCATCGAACAGCGGCAACTGGACCTGGAAATGTGCGCCGTTCATCGCGGATGACCGGCCCACCAGGTACAACCTGCCGCCGAACCGCCCGATATGCGCCCTGGTAAAGCCTATCCCCCTCCCCAATCCGTTGGGGCGTTCAGGAAGAACATCACCTGCGTCGATGCTCTTGGCGACCTTCTCGGCGACGCCGGGACCATCGTCTTCGACGTCAATGACGGCACAGTCGACCTGCGTACCGGCCATCGAAATCGATTGTTTGGTCAGAGTCAGCCCGATCGAAGCCACGGCGAAACCGGGTCCGGTCTGCGCCTGCATCGCATTGGTCAGGAGGTTCTCGATCGCCAAACGGACGAGGTACCGGCTCGCAAAAATCACCAGACGCTCCGCTGGCGCCTGGACCGTTACCGTGAGACTCGCCGGGTTCTCGGACTCGTACACCCGACGCAGTTCTTCCAGCAGGTCACGTACATCGACCTGTTCACTGACTAGCATCATCTCCGCGCGCGCGTGAACCAGATCGGCACACCGCTGCTCGATCTTTGCCGCACGTTCCGTGCCGATCGTGAGGGCCAAGCGCATGGCGTCGAGACAATCCGAGCCGACAGCCTGTTCCAATGCGGTCCGCAGTTCATGCAAGTCGGTCTTCATCGTGTGCAACGTGGACGACAACGTCTCATTGCGCATTTGCATGTTGACTTGCTCGAGAACCAACAGATGCCTGCGATGCAGTTCTTTCAGAGTTTCCTCGACATAGCCTTCCACCTCGTCGCCTAGCATGGCAGCCAGTCCAGGACCACAAAACCCGTACTGGTCGCCGTCGTGACGAAGGGTGCCCGCCAAGACGGCACGTCGCAGGGGAGAATCCAGGTCCGGCAACACGGCGGCGAAAGGCTCGGACTGACCGCCGGCAAAGATTCCCAGCCATTCGCGCACTTCGCCCTCGCCGAACCGGCGATCCGGTTCGTTGTCCTGCAACGCAAGGGCCGCGAGACTCACCGCGGCCACATCGGGTTCGGTCATCATGGCTTTAAACACGTGCCGCCGAAAGCTCTCGAGGGCCTCATGGGACCTTCGCCATTCGGTGATGTCGGCCATGGCCAACTGCTGCGGCCGTCTCCCGTCGATCGTCAGCAGACTCCCCAGAGCCGCACTGATCGCCGGTCGATAGCCGGCAGTGTCGTAACAGAGCGCATCCACGACGGCGCCCCGAGCCCGTACTCCGAGCAAGTCGAGCAACCACGCCATGTCATCGCGGAGTTCATGGGCGCTCGTCGGCCGGGCGCCGCCCTGGTCGGGGAACAGCATTTCCAGCGGAAGTTGTCGGCAAAGAGCCCGAATAAGGTTGATCCGGCGTTCCGATGTCGACATGATGCCGGAGTCCGAGCCTTTTGCCAGGAGACGAAACAGGACTTCCGGCTGCAACCTCACCACCCCCTCCGGTAATGAGCCGGCCACCTCCGATGGGCTCAGTTGGAGCCATACCGTTACATGCGAAGGATCATCGTTTTCCGGCGGAGTGCCACTCGACCCGACCAGGAGCGTCCACGAGGCCGGGATCCCGAGGCGGGTGAAGTGCGGGTCTTGCAAACCGTTGAGCGTTGTCCTGATTCCGTGAGCGGTCTTTACGGCGGTGTGACGTGTGCTCGCGAAGCCGAGCATTTCGTCCAACGTGTCGGCGAATGCCTGCACCGTGCTCAGGCTGAGTTCCCCGTGCAGTTTCGACAAAGCCTGAACGAGCTGTGAGCCCACTGGGTCATCTTGGGGATCCGGCCGCCATCGGCTCACGAATTCGGGCGGCGGATCTGCATCCGGATCCTGGTACCAGGCGATCGCGCCCGCCAGTCCCAAGTTCGGCCACGGCCAGCGTTCCTGACCGTGGGGGATCACGACAGGGCCACCGGGGGTGCCGTCGTCCGGCGGCCCGACCAGCATCATGCAGGCGGCGGGAAATTCTCTCGCCATTATGCAGGTACGTACCGCCTCGACCCACACGGCAGAACCGGTTTCGGCCAACGTCGACAACCGCTGCTCCAGCTGCCGGGCATACTCCCGTTCCGTGTTTTCGGTGCGATCTTCCCAGTCTGCCAAAGCCAGGTCGGACGCGGCACGGCGAGCGTGACACAAAGTTGCCAGCAGACTTCGCGGAACCGGGTCCCCTTCGCAGCGTTTGCTTCGTTCCAGAAGCTCGTTGTGTCGGCGATCCACATCGCGCAATGCAGCCTCCCGCGCTCTGCGGAGTACCTCGTCGAGCAGGTCGCCGAGTCTCTCGTCGGAAATCAGCGCATCAGCAGCCGCGAAATCGCCTTTGTCGATCAACTGGCGGGCCGCTTCCTCCGCGGTGGCAGGCGGCTTCGCGAGGTCAAGAGCCACCGCTTGCGCCAGTTGAAGGCCTGAGAAGTGCCGTGCAGGATCTGACAAAAGACCGAGCGCGGCAGCGTAACGCCACCGCCCGTCGGAAGTGGCCACGATGTCGCGGAGGAAGTCCGTCACTTCTGCCCCCACCGTGCGAGCGGCTTCAGTGCATCCAATGCCGCGATGATCAACTGCCGCTCCGGTTCACCGGTCGCGGCGGCCGCTCGGTCAAGCGCAGTCTGAAGCCCGGAGAGTATCGCGGCCAGTGGCTTGACGTCTTCGACCCACCCTGTCTCCTCGACATGCCGGCGAGCACCGGCCAGCTCGTCGACGCGCCGCGCCGCAGCGATGATCGCATCGAGCCGTTGCTCGTAGTTCCGCCGCCGTCTGCTGTGGACCGAACCGCCACGCGGCAACGCTTCGGCGCTGGCCTCGTCGATCAGATCGCTCGCGTTACGCCCAGCATGCTCCTCGAGCCATCCCCGCAGCCCATCGACATTCCGTCGTTCGGCCAGGGTCTGGATCTGCCCGAACGCGCCATCGACGTGGAACAATCTACCGTGCAAGCGTTGACCATTGGCGAAATCGAAAGAGGTCCGCGCGGCGTGTGTGTACCGATTCTGCAGCTGCAACCACATCTTCTGCACTTCCTGGTCGGCGAGCGCATGGTCGGTTGCCCGGATGATTTCATCGAGGGGAACCGGCGCCGAGAACCGTTGCCAATATTCCGTAGCAGCGTCGGCGAGCTCGTTCCAGGGCGCTCCGAGAGCCGGCAACAGTTCCAGGGCTTCCTGCAACATTGGTGCCGAACCATCTGTGATTTCGCCGTCGGCCGGTCCCAATATCAAATCGGTCGACGCGATGCAGAGGAGAGCGGCAGCCTCTCCGTGAGTGAGGTCGTCGGTGACGCTGTCGTAAACCGTCAGCGGGCTCCACCGCGTTCGGTGTGCTGCGGCGACAGTGCACAGCCACGACGTGGGTTGCCAAGCTTGGTCGGCTACTGCCCGGCGAAGTATGGCTGCTCCGGCGAACGCGCTCTGCCGCCACTGGTCCAAGGTCAGGTGTTTGAGCCACGGCTCGCGCTCGTCGTCGGTCACGCCGTCATGCCGCACCAGTGCCGCAGCGGCCGCCCGGAGCACTGCTTCGCCGGGGTGCAAAGCCTTCAGCTCATCGAGCAGATCCGCTGGGCAAACCGATGTGGCTACCGCCGCAAAAACGTGATCGACGAGCAGAGATCCGTCCGGCTCTGCAGCCAGCTGGTTGAGGAGGTCCAGTCCGCCTGAGGTCGGTAGCAGTTCCGGCGGCAAGGTTTCCACCGGTTCACGGACCGGCGACTGGCGTTCAGCCCGCCGGCGCTGCCCGTCGAACAGGTCCAGCACCTGCTCGGCCTGGTCCGCTCCGACGATCCGAACACCGAGCTCCGATCGGAACGGCTGCCGGACGCTGCGATCGGAGAGTGAGTTCAGGGCCAGCAGGTCGTAACTGGTGACGACAAGTTCGTGGTCGGTGGCGAGGACATTCGGTGCGGCGCTCATCCGTTCAACTCGCACTCGGGCGCCACGCTCGCGGGTCAGCTCGTGCAACGGTCCCGCCTGGTCGCCCTCACCGGACCGCTGGTACCGGAGCTCAACCCGTGCGCCTTGGTTCAGCTGCGACCTCAGTGCGTCCACGAACCGAGGAGTGACGACTTGCGCGGCGAGCTGACGGGATCCGATCATGATCCGGTCCTGGGAACCGCGGAGCATTCGCCAGAGGACAGCCGTGTGCTCCGCACCCTCAATGACCTCCGCCCAAGGCGCCGACCGCTGTGTCAGCATGCCTCGCAAGATGTGGACAATATTCGTCCACGCGTTCGCCCACGCAAGAACAGCGCTGTCGGCGACTTCACCGCCTTCCCGGTCGTGTGGTGGCAGCGGCATGGTGAGCTCATCCGAATCCGCCGGGCTCTGATCTGGCGGCCCGAACTCACTGCTTTGCACGAACACTGACTGGCTGAGGCGATATTCCGGCATTGTGCGAACCATTGCGCGCAGGAGCGCTTCAATCGGTTCGCAGCTGGGGGCGCCGGCCAGGGCGCCGAGATCGACTCCCAGTTGCAGATCGCCGATCGATCCGTCGAGCAGGGCTGCGCCCGTGACCAGCGCACGCCGGTTGTCGGCGATCACCAGTCTGGCGTTCGTCCTGCTGGGCAGCGGAGACCACACGAGCCGCGAATGTGTGGCCGTGCCGTCCGAACCACGGCGGAGGTCGGTCAGCGCATTCCTGACCCAGTCATCGAGCTCACGGTCACGCTGAGAGCCCCACACGATCGCGACCTGAACACCTTGATCAAGCGCCGCGCGCAGCGGCTCGATCAGCGGCTGCAAGCTGTTTCGCCGGATGCCGGGGCAGGCGAGGACGATCTGCTTGCGAGCATCCTTGATGATTTCGAGCATAGTTGCCCGATGCTCGGCCTCTCCGGCGACCAGCCGGGTGTGCACTTCGGATCGAATCCGGTGACGTAGCAGTTCGTGCACCACGCGAGCCTCGGCCGTGAGGTCGCCGTGAAATGCCGTCCGCGTCCCAGCGGGCTCGGTTCGTGCCTTGGCCACGCGTCGCTCCAACCGGTCCAAAAGCTCTTCAACCGGTCGAGGATCTTCGTACTGCGTGCTGCCCTGGCCTCGCAGGTGGCGGGCGAACTCCGAGTCCGGGAACTCTTCGACATAGCGTTTGATTCGCCGTGCCGCCGCATCCCTGCGGTCAGCGGGGAGGGCCGGACCCGGCGCGACCACGATTTGCAGGTCCTCGTTGTCGGGGTCGATGCTCACACGAACGTCAAGTGGTAGCCATCGCTGCTCGTGTCCGGCACTCAGGCGTGTCGGTACCCGGTAAGCGGACACAACGCGCCGGCGTCGGGTCCACATGCTCTCGTCGTCGGCGTACCCTTTCTTGCTTTCCTCTTCGTCCAGCGCCCTTGCGACGTCGGCGCCGGAGAGGTCGTCGGTCCAGCCGTCGTCGGAGCCGACCTGCACGATCAGCCGACCGTCACGGACTTTTCTGATCCCGTCTTTTGCGGGCAGTACGTAGCCGGTCAGTTTCTCGACCATGACGTGCCGTACCTCGTTTCCCCGCTCCGCTCCCTTCAGCTTGGAAAGATCGTCGTCCAGCACGGCTTTCCGCACGTCCAAGGAAGGACACATCGTCCCCGAGGTGAAATCCAGAGTGAGGTAAGACCTACGCCATAGATCCGAAACGATGTCAAGCGTCAGCCGTTCGCCAAGGCCGAGCAGCGCGTTCAGCTCACCGACCGTGTCGAATCCCTCAACGACGGCACGCAATACACCTTCTTCCATCGGCGACATGCCCTCGCCGATTGCATACTCGACGCGTACCGGAACGACGTCGCACGGAGTGAAGACGGTGACCGTGCCGTTCATCGATCGTGCACCTTACCTGCGGGCATCACGACGCCGAACCGCCGAATGGCCTCCCCCAACCTGGCCCAGACCTCCGAGCCGCTGTTTTCCAGATGGGGAAGGTGCCCGACAACGATGAGCAGATCCCTCGCCCGGGACAACAAGACGTTCAGCAGATGAGTCTGGGTGAGATGGCCGATGTTGCGCCAGGGCTTGCTCTGGTCGGCCCGCCGGGTATCCCGCACCATGGAGGCGATCACGACATCAGCCTGTTGGCCCTGGAAGGCGTGCAATGTCGATACGTAGGGCTTGACGTCCTCGTCTTCAGCCAAAAGCTTCACCTGTGCGCGGTAGGGCGACAGCACGGCGACAGGTCTTTTCTCGCTGCTACTCGGAAAGGTCGCCGGCCTGGGCCTGAGCTGCGCGAACAGCTCCCGCACCAGATCCGCCTCAGCCGGATTGCACCAGTACGGTTCATCGTTCCCGCCGCCCATTCCACTGGTGTCCAACCAGATCAGCGGGTGCTCACCCAGCCATTTCGGCGCGGTCGGCCAGGCCGGCGAGTCCGGGCGCCCCGTGGACAGCAGACCTGGAAGCAGCTCGCCTGCCGGCACGGGTTCGGTCGCCGGATAGAACACCCGGCTGACGACCTCAGCGATGGGCTTTCGCATTCGGTACTGGGTGGTGAGTTTGCGGGTCGCACTGCTCAGCCTCGAATCAGCCTCTTTCCGGTCCGATTCGAAGAGCGAGGCGAACAGGTCGAAGAACTTGCGGAACTCTTCGACGCGGCCCTCCTCGATGGCAATGTCCGGATTGTCACTTCTCGCGCACTCACGCAGGAAGTCCTCCACCTCGCGCCGGCGATGTGCCGGGAGCTGACGGTGGTCTCCGATCAACGTCCACCTGAGGCCGCGGACGAGAGGGATGGCGAGTTCTGTCGGCCAAGCCTTTGCCGCTTCCTCGACCACTACCCAGTCGTACAAGGACGATGCCCCCGATCGCGCCACCGCTTCCGGCGTCGCCGTGGCGCACGTGGCGAACACCAGGTTGGCGCTGCGACGAAGCCGATCCGCCAGCTCGGGCTCGCAGCCGGCGAGCAAGGACTTCCACTTCCCCAACAACCGGAGGGCCGCATCATCCCGTCGGTCGGACAACTCGATGTCCACCCTGCGTCGCAACTCGCCTGCCCGGCGCCGGGTCAGCTCGACTATGCGGAACGGCCGTAGTGCTTGACTGACTCTGTCGGCTCCCGCAGCGGAGGCGACCCTGAGCGGGATTATGTCCGATTCGCCCTTGACGCGACCGTTCGCATCGATCGCTTTCGTCACCTCCAGCACGCGTTGCGCGAGATTGTCGAGTGCAAAATTGGACTGCGCCGAGATAAGTACCCTTCCGGGCTCCTTGGCCAGGTATGCCGCGATCGCATGGGCGGCGACCGTCGTCTTACCGGTTCCCGGCGGCCCTTGCAGTGCAAAGAAGGGCTGGTTGACCAGCATATCGACGACTGCTTTGCCGCCATCGCCATCCAGTCCCTTCGCCGCCTTGGACCACGGCGCCCGTCGACCGGCGATCGTGCGCGGCTCGCGCATCTGCGCAATCAGAGCACGGTTGTCGAGTAACTCCTGCCGAGCAGCATCCTGGCGCATCAACACCCTATGGGTGCCCCTGTCGCTGCCCGGGCACAACCATCCGATTTCCGGCAGCTGATCCGCTCCTCCGCGTACGCGAAGCTTGAAGGCGTCCTGGTTGACCTCTTCCACGAAGAAAGCTCGCAGTCCCGCCGAACGACCGGGCTCGTTGTCGTTGTCGACATCGACCTCGATCTCCCGGTCATCCTCATCACCGCCGAGCTGTTCGAAGAAGACCACGAAGGGGGGGCGACGAGACTCGCTCTCCGCGTATAGGGTGCCGAGCGCCGACCGATAGCGGCGTGCCGAGTCGCGCTCCCGGTCGAACCGGACGACGGCGACCTCGCCGTTGGACGATTCCCGCACGTACGGGTATTGGCGTGCCCGGTACTCCACCCACTGGTACTCGACCAGCCAGTCGAGAGCCTGCTGGTAAGCGTCGTCATCCGTCGCTCCGGCGCTCGCCGAACGGGTTGCCCGCAGCAGGGGAATCCACGACGGCCGACCTTTCAGCCGGGCGGTGAATTCGGCCTTTGCCATGTCGACCGGTATCGCCTCCACGGCGGAGATCGAACGTTCTGAAGAGCCGCGGCTCAAGTTCTTCATGGCCGCCCGTCCTCGTTCGCTTTCGTACCCCACCACGTACTTGATCAGCAGGACTTCGTCGACATTGGTTCCCTGGCCTCCGTAGGCGGAATCCAGCCGATAGGGCCGGCAGTACCAGAGGGCCCGCTCGCCGACCAGGACGTGTTGCGCCTCCCGCTTGGCATTTGGATCGCCACCCAAGGGAACCACACGATCAGCTCCGTGCGGCGAGTGCACCAGCTTGGCCCGGTGAAGGTCGCGCTCGATAAGGTCGGTCAGCTGGATCCGCCCTTCGTTCGTCGCCGGATCCGCCGTGATCCAATTCCAGCGCAACACCGTGTCGCGGAATTCGGCCGCCTGAAATCCCACCAGGTAGGGCTGCTGCCCGGAGATGTTCGTCCACAGTTCGGTCATCGCCTGGTAGTGCTTGTTGACCCGCGCGATCACGCCGGCGGCAGACGGGCGTGCGCCCATCGACGGATCGGTCATGTCGTGCAGAAGGTCCGCCAGCTGAGCAGGCAGTTCGGTACCCACTCGCAGCGTCCGGCGCCGCTCTCGTTGTACCCCGTCGACCCAGTCACGCACTGCCACGCTGTCGGACACGGTGGACGGTGGTTCCGGGAGAGCACCCAAGAACCACTCCGACGCCAACATCCCCAGACTGAACACGTCGGAACGAGGATCCTCCCTGGCTGCGCCCTCAGCATCCGGGTAAAGCAGCGACAGGCGTTCCGGTGAAACGTAAACGAGCGCCTTCGGTCCTTGCTTGAGAAACAACGCCCTCGCCTGGGCACCACGGTCGGCGTCGATGGTCTGCGAACGCAGGAGGTCGGACACGAGCCTGCTCATCTCGAACCGCGACAGCTTCAGTTTCGGCAACTCGCCTGCAGCGGAGCTGTCCAGGTCGATGGTACCGGGCCAGATATTGCGGTGGACCACCCCGGTGCTGTGCAGGATGCTCAACGCGTCGGCGAGCATCAACAGCTGGTTCACTGCCTCCTCGGGGTTTGCACGCATGAACGGAATGACTTGTCCATCGTCGACAAGGCGATCGTTGTAGCCCTCGGTGATCACGTACGCAAACCCGGGGTGGCTCCCGGAGGGCTCCACGTAGCCACCGTCCACCACGGACGGCAGAGCGGGATGCCGGGTGGCGGCAGCCCTGAGCAGGATGCGCATTTCCTGGTCCCACAGGAGACCACCGAACTTCGAAACGTCCCAGTACGTCTGCAAGGTGACCGACTTGCTGGCCGAGTCCATCAGGTCGTACCTGAAGATCGTGTCCTGGATCAGCTCGGTACCGTCGACCGTCGCCCCGGCCACCCGGCCGGGCACTTCAAATGTGCCGTGTGTCCCCTCAGGCCCGCAGAACAGCTGCTCGACCAGGCGATCCATTTCCAGCTTTGACACAGGTGCGTACGCTCCAGAGCTGATCCGCGGCCAAGGCAACAGGTTGGAGATTCTGGCATCGTGTTCACCGCTTGGCAAAGCCTGCCATTCATCCAGCCCAACGACGCACAGTGACAGCAGTTGTACCAGGGAACCCCGCTCGGCCGCCAGCCAGGATGGCGTCGGCTAACGCTCGGCCGGCCTGGCCCGAGGAGGCACCATCGCGGTGCACCGACCTCGCTCGCACAGAACTTGACAATTTGACGACAGAACCCCGTCGCCGCCGGATGCACCGGCAGATCAAGGTAGAATGCCTGCGCGGGTCGCCTGGTTCGGCTGAAAACGCAGCATACTGTCGGGGGTAGCGGGTCTCGGTGCGGTTACACTTCTTGGCTGGTTTCGATGATTCGCCGGTTTCAGCACGTCAGCCCCATGACGCGCCTGCTGATTGCGGGACCACGGACGTGCATCGCCCCCGAGCGTGGTCGGGCAAACCCCAGGGGCAAGGTCACTCATGTGGAACTGGCCGACCGACAGGTAATCTCGTTGCAAGGCCCACGTTGCTGCGCGAACGCTCCATCGGACGCGTTGCGATCGCCGAGATGCAGTTCTCGACTCGTCGTGCGGAGGTTCGATGACCGGATACCGTGAGCCTTCTCGCGAGGCCCGCGCCGTGCTGGCCTTCGGACTGCCTTTGCGTGACGGCCTGGAGCTCGTGCGCGAACGCGGCCGCGGCGGGACCTTTGTCTTCGGCTGGGACGAGGATTGTGAAGCCCGGTCCGTACATGGTCAAGACGTCGATCAAGACGTTACCGCCGAGTCGATCTTCCGGGCCACCGAAGGAGACAATGCAACGGTCCTCGACGACGCTCCTTGCCGCAGGATCATCCGCCGGCATGTGATCCTCGTTCCGCAAGGGACAGCTGGTACCGCCGGCCTTGGCACGAGGCATTACTCCGCCGAATTGTTCGCCCAGGAGACTGGCCGGACCGTCGTGGTCGTGAGCGAAGAACGCCGAACGATCACCCTGTTCTCCGGCGACGGCCGCTACGAGCTGCGCCGGAAAACCGAACTCCAAACCGAGATCGACAACCTGCGTTCAGTGCTTCACCTGACCCTCGACCTCCTGAAGAGGGGGAACGTCGTCGCCCAGTCCATGCGGGCCGAAGCCAAAGCCAAGCTGGCCCGCCTGGACGGTCACCTCGTCGAGCTAGGATCGCTCGGCCGGGACATCCGCGATGAGTACCAGATGATCGCCACACTGCTGGACAGTTCGCTCTCGGGCCGGACGGGCGCCGGCGGCGGAACCTGGAACGAAATGTCCGGCAATGCCTCGAACGTCATACAAGCTCGTAGTATCCAGAACGTGAACATGCTGCCGCCGGCCAAAGATATGCCGGTACCTCGGCAGCTGCCGACACACATAGCGTTCTTCACCGACCGCGTGGACGAGGTCTCGGACGTCGTCCGATTGCTGACCACCGACGAGCCGTCTGCGAAACTCTGTCTCGTCACGGGCGGTGCGGGTATCGGTAAGTCGGCATTCGCCGTTCGGTGTGGGCACTTGCTCGACGGCCGGTTCCCCGACGGTGTCTTGTACGCGGACCTTCGTGGGTTTCACCCCGCGAGTCCACCGGCGGATCCGGCGGAGGTGCTGAGCGGCTTCTTGCGCGATCTCGGCTTGGGGGCGAATTCGATTCCCTCCGACCTGGACGGCATGATGCGGCTCTACCGCTCAAGGCTCCACGGCAATCGCTTGCTCGTCGTTTTGGACAATGCCCGCGACTCGGCTCAGGTGCGTCCGCTTCTGCCGGGAGTAACGACCTGTGCAGCCTTGGTGACGAGTCGCACGACCATGAGCGGTCTGGTTGCCCTGGAGGGAGCTACGCGGATCAGGATACCTGTTCTCCCGCCTGAAGACGCGCGTGAGTTGCTGGCGCGGATCACTCAGTCGGCGGCGGAACCCGAACTCTCGGATCTGGCGGAGCTGTGCGGTCGCCACCCGCTCGCGATACGCATCGTGGGCGCACAGGTGGCTGGTTGCTCGCCCGAAGACATCAAAGACCTCGTCCATGACCTTGAACAGGCCGGTCTCGACGCTTTTGATCTCCCTGATGACGGACCGACATCGGTCCGCACAGTTCTGTCGTCGTCCTACGAAGCCCTGTCTGCTGAAGAACAGGCGGCGTTCAGATTGCTCGGTTCATATCCCGGGATGACAGTTGCGGCGGGCGCGGCAGCTGCTCTGGTTGGTGGCCGGATGCGTCTTCGCGCGTTGGCCGATGCCAACTTGATCGAAGAGGTCGGGCGTAATCGCTACCAGATGCACAGCCTGACACGGACATACGCCGCTGAGATCACACGGCAGGCGGGACAAAACGACGGGCGTCGCGCTGCGGTGCGGCAAGCCCTGGACTGGTCTTGGCGAGAGGCCGAAATGTGCGGACGTGCGCTCGACCGCTGGCACCCTCGTTCGGAGCTCGTCCAAGAGGAACTGGAACAGACCGATAAGGAACGTGCGACTCGCTGGTTCAACGATGAGCTGGCCAACATCGCAGCGGTCACACAGTTCGCCCTCGACGAGGGGGCCGACCGTGAAGCATGGCGGCTGGCCCTCGCCTTCTCACCGTACTTCTTCAGCCGCAAGCCCTGGTCGACCTGGATCGTCGTCCAGGAATTGGGGCTGGCCGCCGCCCGGGCGACGGGCGAACGCGACGGTGAATCGTGGCTTTGCGACAGCTTGGCCGTGGCTCATCGCGAACAGAACCGATACGACGAGGCGCTGCACTACCTTTCTCTCGCTTCGGCGGGCTTCACCGCAACCGCAAATCTTCGCGGTTCGGCACAAACCAGCATCCACCTCGCGCAAACATACCGTGAATTGGGAGACCTGCAGCGGGCTGGACAGGCCGCCGAAGATGCCTTGCAGCTCTTCCGCCAGGTCGGGTCAAGACATGGTGAAGCACGCGCAAGCAATTTGCTGGGTGGAATCGAACTGGCACGAGGTGCGGTGACCGAGGCGTTGGCTCATACCCGGCTGGCCAAGGAGATTTTCGAGACTCTACAAGATGAACATGCCTACTCGTGGGCGCTGAACAACTTGGGCGCTGTGCTGGTGGAAGCGGGAGACCACGGCGAAGCCATCACCGCATACCACACCGCGATGGCCATTCGCGAACACATCGACCAGTACGGGTTTGCAGTCACCTGCCAGGGCCTCGGAGATGCTCATCGCGCGACGGGCGACGTGGTGGCCGCGCGCCGATATTGGCGAAAAGCGTGGGAAGTATTCGATCTCTTAGGAGATTCTCGCGCGAGCGTCCTGCGATCCAGACTCGACCCCTGATCGGCCCACGGCGGCCGACGCGCACCCCGCGCGGCAGCGGGATTGAAGTCTGAGAGGGACCCTTCGCGAGGCCAGGAGCCGGTCAGCTAGACCGCGGGTGGTGGGCGTGGGCGCCCGACGGGAGGTCGCGTTCGACGTGGTCCGCGTGGTGCAGGGCCTGGGCCAGTAGGCCGCGTACATGGTTGTCGGCTGCCGAGTAGTAGACGAACGTGCCTTCGCGGCGGCCCTTCACCAGGCCCGCCAGGCGGAGCTTCGCCAGGTGCTGGCTCACCGCCGTCGGGGCTGCGCCGGCCAGTTCGGCCAGGCAGGCCACCGAGGACTCGCCCTGCAGGAGGGCCCACAGCACCTTGATGCGGGTCGGGTCGGCCAGGAGCCGGAACGACTCCGCCGCCAGGTGGACCTGCTCTTCGGTGGGCATGTCGAAGTCCGGCAGCGACGTGTGCATGGTCGAACCTTACTACTTGCGTATCTGCGTGTATGCGCAGATAGACTCACCCCATGACCGGACACGGACACGGGCACCGCCGTGGGCGGTGGCGCCCGCACAGCCACGACAGCGCCGAGCGCGTCGACCACGCCCTCGAAACCAGCCGGCGGGGCATGCGGGCGCTCGGGTGGTCCTTCGCCGCGCTGTCGGTCACCGCCGTCGCGCAGCTGGTGCTCGTGGTCGTCACCGGCTCGGTGGCGCTGCTGGGCGACACCGTCCACAACTTCGCCGACGCGTTGACCGCCGTGCCGCTCGGCATCGCGTTCCTGCTCGGGCGCCGCGCGGCGACGCAGCGCTACACCTACGGTCTCGGCCGTGCCGAGGACCTCGCCGGTGTGGTGGTCGTGCTGGCCGTGGCGGCTTCGGCGGCGGTCACCGGGTACGAATCCGTGCGGCGGCTGCTCGATCCGCAGCCGGTCGGGCACCCGTGGGTGGTGGCCGTCGCCGGCGTGATCGGGTTCGCCGGCAACGAACTCGTGGCGCGGTACCGGATCGGGATCGGCCGTGAGATCGGTTCGGCCGCCCTGGTCGCCGACGGCGTGCACGCGCGCACGGACGGCTTCACGTCGCTGGCCGTCGTCGCCGGCGCGGCCGGAGTCGCGTTCGGCTTCCCGGCCGCCGACCCGATCGTCGGGCTCGGGATCACGGTCGCGATCCTGTTCGTCCTGCGCGACACGGCGAAGGAGGTGTTCCGGCGGCTGCTGGACGCCGTCGACCCGGCGTCGGTCGAACTGGCCGAACGGACGGCCCGCGGCGTCGACGGCGTGCTCGGTGCGCGGGAACTGCGGATGCGCTGGATCGGCCACCACCTGCGGGCCGAGCTGGCGGTGACGGTGGCGGCGGAGCTGACCGTCGAGGCCGCCCACGCGCTGGCGCACGAGGTGGAACACCGGCTGGTGCACACGATCCCGCGGCTGACCGCGGTGGTGGTCCACACCGAACCGGCCGGCGCGCACGGAACCGCCGCCCACCAGCACTGATCGGTTTTTGTCGGTGCCCTTCGCTAACGTGCCGTCCGTGATCGACTACGACGCGGAGATCGAGCGGATCCTGGCCGGACCGCCGGGCCGGCTCGCGTTCCGGGCGCTGTGCGGGCTGCTCGGCCGCGCCGGTGCTCCCGCCCACCTGGCCGAGCTGTGCGAACGGCAGCTCGTGACGTGGCCCGACGACGTGCGGGAGGCGCCGTGGTCGTGGCTCGCCGCCCTGCACGCGGGCTATTCGCGGCCGGGCTGGCGGCTCGCGCGGTCGATCAAGCTGCGCCACCACCACAACGGCACGGCGGACCCGCCGTTCCCGGATCCCCGGACGACGCCGGAAGTCCGCGGCATCAGCCACCTCGACCTCGGGTGGTTCGCCTCGGACGAACTGGTAGCCGTCGTCGATGCGTTGCCGCAGTGGGAAAACCTGCGCTCGCTGCGCCTCAGTCTCGTGACCGAATCGGACGCCGGGGCGATCCGGGACCTCGCCGCGGCGCCCGGCCTCGCGCGGCTGGACTCGCTGGACCTCGTCGACGTCAGCGAAGACATGTGGCACTTCGGGAAACCGCCGTTCCGCCCACCCGCGGACCGGCCGCTCCCGCTGCGCCACGCCGGGTTGCGCGCCCCCGATCTGGTGCACCTGCTGCGGTCGGCGATCGTCCCGCACCTGCGCTCGGCCGACGTCCTCGTGTGCAGTGCCGACGAGGCGCGCGAGCTCGCCGCCTGCCCGGAGCTCGCCCGGCTCGAGCGGCTGGCGATCGGGTTCCGCTGCGGCCGCGACGGCCGGCAGCCGCTGTGGGAACCGTTCTTCGGCAACGTCATCGCGGAGGACGACGAAGCCGGCGAGATCTTCTTCGGCGACGCGGACCTCTCCGGCCTGAAATCCCTGAAGGTGCAGGGAATCCCGATGGGCATGGGCCGCGAAGGCCTTGGCGCGCGCGGTTTGGCGGCCGCCGCCGGGGTCCTGCCGCAGCTGACCGACCTGACGCTCACCCGGCTGCCCCTCGGCGACACCCCGCTGATCCGCGTCCTGGAAGCGCTCGACCGCGACCGCGTCGAACGGCTGACGCTCACCGACGTCGTGGCCACCGACCGGACGGCCGCCGCGTTCGTCGGCACCTTCCCGCGCCTGGCGCACCTCGACCTGAGCCTGAACTCCTTCACGGGCACCGGCGCCCGGCACCTGGCCACCGGGGTCCGGCTCCCCGCGCTGACGCAGCTCGACCTGTCCGGCAGCAGCAGCTCGCCGTACTACTCGCGGGCCGCCGTCCAGCCGGTCGGGGACGACGGCGCCCGGGCGTGGGCCGGCTCCCCCAACGCCGGCCACCTGACCCGGCTGAACCTGGCGGCCACCGGGCTCGGGGCCGAGGGCCTCCTCGCCCTGCTGCGCTCGGAGCACCTCCCGCGCCTCGCCGAGCTGGACCTGTCCGGCAACCTGCTGGCCGGCTGGCCCGCCGACGTCCCGATGTGGCCCTCCCTGCACACCCTGGAGGTCGCCGATTGCGGTCTCGGCGACGAGGCCGTCCAGGCGCTGACCGCGTCCGGGCCGATGCCCGCCCTGACCCGGATTTCGCTGGCGTACAACAACTTCGGCGCGGCGGGGGCGAAAGCCCTCGCGTCCTGGAGCGCACTGCCCCGGCTGTGGGAGCTGAACCTGCACGACCACGTGATCGGCGACGACGGCCTGGCGGAGCTCGCCGCGTCCCGTGCGGCGCAGCTGCTCGTCGAGCTGGACCTGGAGCAGGACTGCTGGAACGACGCCCGGCGCCCGCTCGCCGTCCCGCTGCCGGCCGACGTCACCGATCCGGCGGCGTTCCCGAACCTCGACGCGCTCTGGCTCGGCGTCGTCGACGAGTACCACGGCAGCCGGTCCTCCAGCGGCTTCCCGCCGCACGTCCGGGAAGAACTCGCGGCGGCGGCCACGACCCGTCCCGAACTGGCCGCCTTCCTCACCCACCTCGACCTGGACGAGCAGGAGATCAGCGCGGACGTCCACCACGACTTCCGGCCCAAGGCCGCCGAAAGGCACGCCGAGACCGTCGCCGGGGCCCGCGAATTCGCCCGCCGCCTGCGGGAGGATGACGCCTGATGATCACCCGACGGGCTGATCAGCCGACCGGCTCCTTCGCCGGTGCCGGCTTCGGGCTCAGCACGCCGGCGAACACCGCCGCGAGGACGCACAGCACGACCGGCACCGCGAAGGTGACGTTCAGCGGCATCCACCGCGTCAGCCCGCCGATCAGGGCCGGACCGGCCAGCAGCCCGACGTACCCGAGGCCGACCACCCGGGCCATCAGCGCGCCCGACGCCCGCGTGTCCAGGTTGCCCGCCGCGGTGAACAGCTGCGGGACGCCGCCCGAGAGGCCGAGGCCGAACAGCGCCCAGCCCACCAGGGAGACCGGCACCCACGGCGCCGCCGCGGCCGTCGTCAGGCCCACGGCCGCCAGCGTCGCGCCGTAGCGGACGATCGCCGCCGGGCCCGCCCAGGCCGCGACGCGGTCGGTCAGGAACCGGCCGGTCGTCATCGCCACCGCGAACGCGCCGTACGCCAGCGCCGCCGTTGACGCCGACGTGCCCAGCCCCTTTTCCATGTGCAGCGCGGCCCAGTCGTTCGCCACGCCCTCCGACAGCATCAGCGCGAGCGCCAGCAGGCCCAGCAGCCAGACCACCCGGCCCGGGGTCCGGCGCGCCACCACCGGCTCGGCGGTCTCGGAAGACGCGGCGGGTGCGTCCGCCGGCTCCATCAGGAACCGCGCCGCCACCACGGAAAGCAGCACACACACCAGGCCGGTGCCGGTGAGCGTGACTCCGGTGGGGACGCCCGCGCCGAGGGTTGCCGCGCCGATGACCGCGGCGATCGCGCCGCCGATCGACCACATCGCGTGGAAGGCCGCCATGATCGGGCGCGGGTAGGCCCGTTCCACGACGACCGCGTGGGAGTTCATCCCGACGTCGATGGCGCCGTTGCCGAAACCGAAGAAGATCAGCGACAGGCCGAGTGTCCACCACGAGTTCGCGAATCCGGGCGCGCACACCGCGCAGCCCATCAGGATGCCGGCGGCCGGCACCAGCCGCCGGTGCCCGAGCCGGTCGACGAGCGGGCCGGCCACCTGCATGCCGGCGAACGCGGCGCCGCCGAGCACCAGCAGCAGCGCGCCCAGCGTGCTGTGCGAGATGCCCGTGGCGCGCTCGACGTTCGGGATGTGCACCACCCACATGCCCATCGCGAAGCCGTTGAGGCCGAAGAACATGAAGGTCGCGAACCGGGCGGCACGCGGGCGGGGCGGGGCGGTCATCGGCTCTCCCAAGGAACGGCAACGTGCACGAGAACGCCGCGCTCGGCCAGCGCGGCACGCTGGTCCGCGGGCGCGCCCGGGTCGGTGATCACGACGTCGGCGCGGTCGGCCGGGCAGACGTGCGCGAGCGCGGCCCGGCCCCACTTGGCGCCGTCGGCGAGCACGATCGCCCGGGCCGAGACGTCGAGGGCGGCCTGCTTGACCTCGGCGTCGCCCAGGTCGAAGGCGGTGAGCCCGGCGTCGAGCCCGAATGCGCACGGGCTCAGCACGGCGACGTCGAACCGCAGGGCCCGCAGCGACGCCAGCGTCAGCGGTCCGACCAGCGCCTGCTCCCCCGGCCGCGGTTCGCCGCCGGGCAGCAGCAGCCGGACGCCGGGGGCTTCGGCCAGTTCCCGGACCGCGTGCAGGGACAGCGGCATCACGGTGACCGGGCGCCCGCGCAGCAGCCGCGCCAGCTCCAGCGCGGTGGTGCCGCTGTCGAGGACGATCGTTTCGCCGTCGCGGACCAGCTCGGCCGCCGCCGCGGCGATGGCCCGCTTCGCCGCGATCGCGGCCGTCGCCCGCGCCGCGAACGGCGGTTCGATCCCCGACGGCGACGCCGGGACCGCGCCGCCGTGCACCCGCCGCAGCACCCCGCGGGACGCCAGCTGGTCGAGGTCCCGGCGGACCGTCATCTCCGACGCGCCGGTCGCTTCGGCCAGCTCGGCCACCCCGACCTGGTCGGCGTCGCGCAGCCGCTCGACGATCACCCGTTGCCGTTCCGCGCTCTTCACGCCGCGATGTTCGCAAGCCGCCGACGTTCGCACAACCGGTTTGTTCGTCCGCTCACGTCGAATGTGCGAACTCCCGCTGCGGCATGATGGTGCCGTGCACGCCGCCGAGACCACCGCGACCCCGTGACCGGGGGCTACCTGAAGGGCCGGATCCGCCGCGAAGACATCATCACGGCGGCGGCCGCGGCGTACGGCGAACTCGGCTACCACGGCTCGTCGCTGCGGGAGATCGCCAAGCGCGTCGGCATCTCCCACGCCGGGCTCCTCTACTACTTCCCCACCAAGGAGGCCCTGCTCGCCGCGGTGCTCGAACGCCGGGACGCCGAGGACTCCGAGCGCGAGCAGCTCACCGTGCCGCCCGGGCTCGAAGTCCTCCGCCACTTCGTCGCGCTCGCCGAGCACAACGTCCGCCACCCCGGGATCGTCGACCTCTACTCCCGGCTCGCCGCCGAAGCGGTCGCCCCGGACCACCCGGCGCACGACTACTTCGTGCGCCACTACCGGGCCGCCCGCGCCGGCGTCCACGAGTCGTTCGACGCCCTCGCCGCCCGCGGCGAACTGCGCGCGGGCGTCGAGCCCGGGCTGGCGGCGCTGACGTTCATCGCCCTGATGGACGGCCTGCAGGTGCAGTGGCTGACCGTCCCCGGCGATGTCGACCTGGTCGGCTCGCTGCGCTTCTACCTGCAGAACCTGCTCACCGTCCCGCTCTAGAGGGTCTTCGCGTACGGGTCCCAGCCCACGGGCAGCGGCGGCGGGACGTCGATCGTGCTCGAGACCTCCACGCTCTGCCCGCGGGTGATCGACTCGTCGATGGCCAGCATCGCGTCGAGCACGTGGTAGGCCAGCTCGCCGGACGCCCGCTCCGGCACGCCGGCCCGGATGGCCCGCGCCAGCTCCAGCGCGCCGGTGCCGCGGGAGGCCGCGTGGCCCTGCGGCGCCAGCTCTTCCGGCTCCTCGTGCCCGAGCAGGTGCAGCCGGGTCGGCTCGTCGAACCGGTTGGGATCGGGCAGCACGGCGGTGCCGAGCGTGCCGGTCAGCTCGACCAGCCCGGCCCGCTTGAGCGCCGAGTCGAAGCTCAGCACCAGCTGCGCGGAAGCGCTTTCGAACTCCACGAGCGCGGTGACCGTCGTCGTCACCGACACCGGGAACTCGGTGCCCGCCCGCGGCCCGGACCCGATGACGCGGGTGTCGCGCGCGCGGCCGCCGGCCGCGGTGACCCGGCGGACCGGGCCGAGCAGGTGCACCAGCGCCGTCAGGTAGTACGGGCCCATGTCGAGCAGCGGGCCGCCGCCGGCCTGGAAGTAGAACTCCGGCGCGGGGTGCCACACCTCCGGGCCCGGCACCTGGAACAGCGCCAGCGCGGTCAGGGGCCGGCCGATCCGGCCCGCGTCGACGGCCCGCCGCGCGGTCTGCAGCGCGGCGCCGAGCACGGTGTCGGGGGCGCTGGCCACGCGGAGGTGCTTCTCCCGGGCGCGATCGAGCAGCTTGCGGCCGGTCTGCCGGTCCAGCGCGAGCGGCTTCTCCGCCCACACGTGCTTGCCCGCCTCCAGCGCGGCGAGCCCGATCTCGACGTGCGCGACCGGCACGGTCAGGTTGACGACGAGCTCGACGCCGTCGTCGTCGAGCAGCTCGGCCACGGTGCCCGAACGGGGGACGCCGTGCTCGGCCGCGCGCGCCGCCGCCCGGCCGGTGTCGAGGTCGGCGACCCACCGCACGTCGACGTCCGGGAAGGCGGTGAGGTTTTCGAGGTAGGTCCCGCTGATGACGCCGGCGCCGACGATGCCGACGCCGACCGGCCCGCCGGTCACCGGACGGCGCCGGTCAGGAAGGCGTGGCTGTCGGCGAGAGCCGCGAAGAGGTCGCCGTCGAAGGCGTCGAACTCCACCACCCGCAGCGCGTCCGGCGCGGCGGCGAGCACGTCCGCGACCGGCACCCGGCCCTGGCCGGCCGGCACCTGGCCGGTGGCGTCGGTGGCGAGCCCGCCGTCCTTGACGTGGATGGCGCGCACCCGGTCGCCGAGCCGCCGCAGCAGGGCGGGGGCGTCCTCGCCGCCCGCGGTGGCCCAGTAGGTGTCGACCTCCAGGGCGACGGCCGGGTCGAGCTGGTCGGCGAACACCTCGAAGGCGCTGCGCCCGTCGATCCGGGACTGCAGCTCCCACCAGTGGTTGTGGTAGCCGACGCGGACGCCGTGCTCGGCCGCGAGCTTGGCGGCGGCGTTGAGCCCCTCCGCCGTGGCCGTGATGTCGGCCGGGTCCTGCCACTGTTCGGCCGGCACCCAGGGGTCGATCACCAGGCCGATGCCGAGTTCGGCCGCCGCGGCGAACACGGCCGGCTGGTCGGCGCCGAGCAGGCTCGCGTGCGCGGTCGGGGCGGTCAGGCCGTTCGCGGGCAGGCCGTCCCGCAGGGCGTCGACGTTTTCGACGACGCCGTACGGCTCGACCTGCGTGAAGCCGATTTCGGCGAGCCGCCGCAGGGTGCCGGCGGGGTCGGCCGCGAAGGCGTCGCGGACGGAATACAGCTGTACGGAAGGCAGGCTCATCCCCAGCTCCTCCAGTTCCCGGTGGCGGCCGTCCGCCACGGCTGCTCAATTTCTACCACCTGGTCAAAATTGTCACCAGGGGTTCGCCCACCGCGTCCACCGGACGGCGGCGTGCCGCGACTCACGGCCGCCGGGGTTTTGGCAAGCCCCCGATGGGGCAGTAACGCCAAGAGGCAGGGGGGCCAGGCCGATCCGGGAGGTGCCGGTAGTGGACAGGACAGGGGACGAAGTGGACACGGGACACCCGGCGTCCCGTCGCGACCTGACGGACCTGTCCGAGGCCGCGCGCGACCTCGACCGGCGGATCGACCAGCACCTCGAGCGGCTGCGCCGCGAACGCGCCCAGCGCGCCGCCGACATCCCCACCCAGCGGCTTCGCCGGCTGGGATAGCCCTCGGGTTCACCGCGGGAACGCGACCTACTACGCTGGGTGGCCCCACGCCGATGTCCCTGCGAGGTCGCCATGTCCGAGACGCCGTCCGCGCTCTCCCCGAGCCAGACGCCGGTGGGGGTCGACCCCGTCCGGCCGAGCATCGCGCGGATCTACGACGGCTTCCTCGGCGGCAACAACTTCTACGAGGTCGACCGCGTGGTGATGGACAAGATCCGCACCGCGGTCCCGGAAGCGGTGGACATCGCCCGCGGCAACCGCGGGTTCCACAACCGCGCGCTGCGGATGCTGGCCGGCCAGACCAGGATCCGCCAGTACGTCGACTGCGGGTCCGGGCTGCCCACGGCCGAGAACACCCACCAGATCGTGCAGCGCATCGACAAGGACAACACGGTCGTCTACGTCGACAACGACCCGGTGGTCCTCGCCCACGGCCGGGCGCTGCTGGTCGAAAACGACTTCACGCACATGGTCGAGGCCGACATCTTCGACCCGCCGCAGGTGCTGGGCCACGAGGAAGTGCTGCGGCACGTCGACTTCACCGAGCCGCTCGCCCTGTTGCAGGTCGGCACCATGCACCACTGCGAAGGCGACACCGTCTTCGACATCATGCGCACCTACATCGACGCGCTGCCGTCGGGCTCGTACGTGGTGCTGTCGCACTTCTTCGACCCCGAGGTGCCGGAGCTGACCGCGATCGCCAAGCGCATCGAGCAGATCCTGGTCCAGGGCCCGCTCGGGGCCGGCCGCTTCCGCACCCGCACGGAGATCGAGGCGCTGATGGACGGCCTCGAACTGGTCCAGCCGAACGCCACCTCGGATCCGGGCATGGCGGTGTGCGACGAATGGTGGCCGGACGGTCCGCGGCTCACCCCGCTGAGCGATTCGGCGCGCTGCGTCGCCGGGGTCGTCGGCTACAAGCCGTAGCGCCTCACCCTTCCGGCTCCGCGGTTGCGTCCTCTGTGGACGGTTCGCCGTCGCGTACCCACTTCAGCTTGACCTCGAACTGGCCCTGCAGACCGGTGCGCGCGATCACGGCCCCGGCCTGGGCGTCGAGCTTGACGCCGAACTTGAGCTCGACCTCGTCCGGGCCCAGGCCGCGGAACTGCGCCAGCGCGGCGGCCGCGGCCACCCGGACCTCGCCGAGCGCGTGCTCGAAGGTCGTGGTCGCCTTGCGCAGCACCCCCGAGGGCACCGAGGCGTGTTCCAGGCCCGGTTCGCCCTCGACCTCGACGACCACCGAACCACCGCCGTCGAGCGGGAAACGCACGAACTCCTGCACCGGATCTCCTTCTCTCCCACGGTTTCAGCACGGCAGGTCGAGCCACTGCTTGCGGTCGATGCCGCGGCGCACCTGTTCCAGCTCGCCGAGCAGGGTGTCCAGCCGGTCGGGGTGGGCCAGGTACTCCAGCACCGCCTGGTAGAACGCGCTCGTCATCGCCGAGGGCATCAGGTCCGACGCGTCGAAGCACAGGTCGGTGCCCTTGGCCAGGGTCGTCGCGATCCGCCGGCTCACGTCGCTGCGGTAGACGTCCTGGCCGACGAGCCCCTGGTGCACCGAGAACGTCGTCCCGCCGGACGGCCAGATCCGCTGCCCCCGCTCCCCGGCCAGGTACCCCATGAGCCGGCGCGCGGCCGGCGTGTCGTGGAACATCCCGGCGAGGTCGGCCGATACCTCGGACCGCGCGGGTTTTCCGGTGCCCGGGAACGGGAAGAACCGGAAGTCGCGGTCGGGCACGGGCGGCCCGGCCGGGCGCCGGACCGCCTGGTACCCGCCGATCGCGAACGAGCCGAGGTGCTCCAGCAGGCAGCCGGGCGGCCGGGCGAAAAGGGCCCGGCCGGCGTCCGCGAACGACGTCAGCAGCGCGGCCGTGCTGCCTCCGCGGACCGCACCGGGCGCCAGGACCAGCGTCCCCCAGCTCTGCCACGCGTCGCGCACGACCTGGTCGGTCCAAGCCACTTCGCCCGCCGCCCACTTCCCGTACTTGTCCGGCGCCTGGTGCAGCAGGATGTCCTCGAGCCAGTCGGTGCCCGGGAACCCGGAGTTCGGCGGCGCCCCCATCCCGAGGCACCACGGCCCCTGCCCGGTGGCGGAAAGCCGCCGGGACGTCGCCACGAGCGCGTCCCAGGTGGCCGGCGGTTCGTCCCGGAAGCTGTCCGGGTCGTACCAGATGATGCTCTTCAGATCGGCCTTCACCACGACCGTGTAAGCCGTGTTCCCGCCGAGCTGCTGCAGCTTCCGCCACTGCGGGCTGTAGGCCGCGGTCGCGTCCGCGTCGAGGACGCCGTCGAGGGGTTTGAGCTGCCCGGAACGCGCGTAGCCCGCCAGCTCGGCCGGGTTGGACAGCACCGCCACGTCGGGCGGGGTGCCCTGCTGCAGGTCGCCGCGCAGCACCTGGTTCTGCGCGCGGGTGCCCTGGTAGCTCGTGATGATCCCGGTCTCCTTCGTGAACCCGTCGAGCACCCGCAGGAACGCCGTCTGCTCGTCGCCGGTCCACGACCCCAGCACGGTCACCGACTCCGCGCCGGCCCCGGCGGAACACCCGGACAGCAGGAGGACGACGGCCAGTGTCAGGATCGCGCAGCGTTTCGTCACGGCTCTCCCCTCGCGCGGAACCGGTATTCGTCGAGCCGGGGTTGCAGGCCGACGGCCGAGAGCACGCCGATTCCGGCGGCCAGCACCGGGATCCCGTACCCGAGCACCCCGTTCCACCCCGGTTCGGTGAATCCCGGGCCCAGCAGCGCCGCTTCGTCGACGGCCCCCGGCGGCGCGGGCGGGACGGCGGGTGGGACGGGCGTCCCCGCGGCGAACGCGGTCACCGTGTCGCCGCATGCGGCCACCCCTTCGATGCCGCACTGGGCGGTCAGCACCTGGGCGAGGGTCCACCGGGCCCGGCCGGCGGCGGCCGTGGTGGCCGCGGACCGCGCGTCGACGGTCTGCTCCAGCGCGGCACCGCCGTCCCGGGCGTCGGACTGGATGCCCAGCAGCAGCGCCGTTCCCGCGCCCAGCAGCACGCACGCCAAAGTGGCGGCCAGCAGCGCGGTGTTCACCGCGCGCCGGAACCGCCTGGCGAGGAACCGCTGGGACCAAAGGAGGGCGGCGAGCAGCAGGACCAGCGGTACCGCCCAGAGCACGGTGATCGCGGGACCCAGCCAGTTCGCCCCGAGCTGCTCGTCGAGGGCGGCGCGCTGGGCGGCCTCGAGCGCGTCGAGCCGGGCGAGGATCCCGTTCTGCGGCGCGGTCAGCAGGTCCGACGCGGACTGCAGGTTGCTCGCCGCGAGCGCGCCGCCCGCGTCCTGCCGGAAGTGGGCGTCGGCCTGTCCGACGAAGCCGTTGTACGACGGCAGCAGCCCTTCGATCAGCCGCAGCGTCTGGCTGCCCGCCTCGCCGGCCGCGTTGTGCTCGGCGACCTGGGCGAGCTGCTGGCTCGCCCGGGCGATCTCGTCCTCGTACTGCTCGCTGGGGCCGGTCAGGCGCGCCTGCTTGGCCTGGAACGCCGTCACCGCCGCCCCGTGCGCGGCGACGATCGCCTCCTTGGCCAGCGACACCTCGAGCACCGCGGGTGCGGTGCGGTCCCGCACCTCGGCGATGCTGGCCCGGACCCCGAGGAAGGTCGCCAGCGCGGTCGCCAGCACCAGCGCGCTGCCGGCCACCAGGCCGAGCCGCAGCCACCAGAGCGTCTGCCGGGTGGTGCTGGTCGCCGTCACGACGGCGCTCCGGCCTCGACCGGTCTGCCGCAGTGCCCGCACTGCTTCGCCGACGGCCGCACCTTGTGTCCACAGTGGACACACTGGCGGGGTGCACCGTCCACTTCGGCCGGGACGGCAACCGCGGCGGGTTCGTCCACACCGCTGTAGGTGGAGATGGTCGACCCGAGCACCAGGGAGAACCCGTCGCGTGGGCGCACCCGTTCCTTGACCACCACCCCGCCGTCGTCGCGCACGTCGACCAGCCGGCCCAGGCGCTTGAGGATCTCTTCGTTGCCCAGCTCGGTCGCCAGCCGGACGGCGGTCCCCCATTCGCGCGCCGCTTCCGCGCGGTCGTCGCGCTCGAACGCGTCCCAGCCCGCGCGGACCGCGCGCCCGAGCTCGGCCTGCCCGGTGACCCGGGCGACGTGGTCGTCGGGCACGCTGGACAGGGCCAGGTCGTCGGTCAGGTAGCCCACCACGGCCTGCGGCGGGCCCGCCGGGCCTTCGGCGCCTTCGAACAGGGCGACGGTGCCGAGCAGCATGTCCTCGTACCGGGTCAGCTCCCCCGCCTCGACGCCGAGGCAGAGGTGGTACTCGCGCAGTTCCTCGCCCCACGCCCCGGTCGGCAGTTCGAGCACGCCGCCTTCGCCGCGGCATTGCGCGGTGAGATCGACCTCGGTGGGGAAGACCTGCTTCACGAACCGCAGCCGGCTGTAGGGCATGGTGGTCACCCGCAGCCGGAGGTCGGCCACCGTGCGGCCCATCGCCCGCTCGACCAGGCGCCGGAAGTCCCCGGCGAGCTGGGCGTCCTCCAGGACGGCGTCCGCGGTGCCCCGCAGCACGGACGCGATGCGCTGCAGGTCGCGCGGGTCCCAGTCGTCGCCGATGCCCCGGGCGTCACAGGCGAACTCGCCCTGGCAGCGGCCGAGCGCGGCCTCCAGCGCGCCCGCGCGGTCGGACTGGTTGCGGCCGTCGGTGAGCAGCACGGCGTGCCGGATGTCGGCCGGCGTCTTCGCGAACAGGTCCCGGGCCAGGTCCAGCCAGGTGCTCATCGCGGTACCGCCGCCGGCGATCAGCCCGGAGACGGCGTCCTTCGCCTCCTGGCGGGTCCGCTCGCCGGCCACCGCCAGGGGCGGCGCGGCCGGGTACACCAGCCGGGCGCGCCCGGTGCACTCGAGCACGCCGAACAGCACGCCGTCGCGCAGGGAGCCGATGGCCGCCCGGCAGGCGTGCCGGGCGGCCTCGATCTTCGTCGGCGGCCAGTCCATCGAGCTGGAGCAGTCCACCAGCAGCAGCTCGGCGGTCGGCGGCGGCTCGGGCGCGGCGGCACCCGCCTCCCCCACCCGCACCGTGAGGACGACGTCCATCCGGCCGTCGGCGGGCGCCAGGTACTTGTTCTGGCTCAGCTGGAGGGTGAGCGACGGGCGGTCCCGGTCGGGCATCCGATCACCTTCTCGTCTTCGGCCGGACGGCGTTCGCGAGGTCGACCAGCACGCCGTGCTCGTTGCGGTCCCGCGCCCGTTCGGCGAGCCGGCGCAGGGACTGTTCCAGGAGCAACCGCAGGCCGCGCCCGGTGACGCGCGCGCCGAGGAGGGCGCCGCCGTCCCAGCCCTCGTGGCCGCCGAGCCCGGCCAGCGCGGCCCCGCGGACGAGCGCTTCCAGCCGGTCCTCGGCCTCCGGGTCGAGGTAGAGGTCGGGCAGCCGCCGGGCCGCGTCGGCGAGGTCGTCGCGGCCCGGCGGCCCCGACGCCAGGCGGCCCGCCCGGATCCGCACGGCGGCGATCCGGGCGGCGTCGTAGTGGCGCGAGATCGGCGGGACGACGTCCAGCACGGCGACCGCGGCGTCACGGCCCTGGCTGCGCAGAGCGCAGCGGGCCAGCCCGAACGCGGCGCTGACCTGGGCGTGATCGCGGTGCCACACTGAGCGGTAGCAGCGCTCGGCCTGCGCGATCTGCCCGCGCAGTTCGGCGCAGAACCCGAGCGCCAGCCTGGGGGCGATCTCACCGGGCCAGCTCCCGTGCACGTCGTCGAACTTGGCCGCGGCGTCCGGGGCGTTGCCCCGCGCCAGGGCCAGCAGGCCGCGGTGCCAGGCCGCCCGCCAGTCGCGGGTGGCCTCGGTGCCCAGCAGCTGTTCGGCCGTGGACAGGGCCACGGCGGCTTCGCCGGGTCGGTGCAGGGCGATCTGCGCCCGGGTCAGGGCGAAGGCGATCTCGACCGAGTGCTCGCCGAACAGCGCGAGCTTGTCCAGCCAGCGACGCGGCTCGGGGGCGCCCGCGGCGGCGATGAACCCGGCCGCCGGGTCGTCGGGGGCGACCCGCGGGATCGGCAGCCGTCCGGCGCCGTCGGCGGCGCCGGGCAGCCCGAGGTCCAGCTCGTCGGCGGCGTGGTCGCCGGTGACCCAGTGGTCGAGGCCGGGCACCGCGCCGAGGCCGTCGTCGAGCAGTTCCGCGGTGTCCTCGAACAGCGCCGACGGCACCGGCCGCGGCTGTTCGTCGCGCAGGGACAGGATTTCCCGGCGCACGCCCTCGAGCTGCTCCGCCATTTCGGCTGCGGAGGCGAAGCGCCGTTCGAACGGCGCGACCGCCCGGGCGAGGACGCGGTTCAGCGAGTCCAGGCCACCGGCGACGCGTTCGGGCCGGGGTTCTTCGGCCGCGGCTTCAAGCAGGGCCTGCAACGTCTTGCCCACGCCGTGCAGGTCCGAACGCACGGTGAGGCCGTGCCGGGCGACCTCGTGCGACGGCGCCTGGAAGGACTTGGTCCCGACCCGCGGGCCGGGCGGGGCGTCGATCGGGCGGGCCGCGCCGAGGTCGATCACCTTGACGCGCTTGTCGCCGTGGATCACGTTCGCCGGGCTCATGTCGCAGTAGAGCAGACCCTCGCCGTGCAGGTAGTCCAGGGCGGCGAGGATCGCCTGGCCGTAGACGACCACGTGCTCGACCCGCGGTGGCGGGCCCTGCTGCAGCAGGTCCCGCAGGGACCGGCCGCCGACGTACTCCATCACCAGGTAGGTGTCCGGCTCGTCGCCGTGCTCGACGAAGCCGGTGATCCGCACGATGTTCGGGTGGTCGAGCCGGACGAGCACGTCCCGCTCGGCCCGCGCCTGCGCGCGCCGCACCTCGTCGCCGCTGTTGATCACGCCCTTGAGCACGACGTGCTGGCCGCCGAGCTGGGTGTCGGCGGCCAGGTAGATCCAGCCGAACCCGCCGTGGTCGATGCACCCGATGACGTCGTAGCGGTCGCCGATCCGCTCCCCGCGCGTCAGCTTGGGGAGGAAGGAGAACGGCTCGCCGCAGTTTTCGCAGAACCCTTCGGCGAACGCCGGCTCGCCGGCGTAGGCCCGGCCGACCGGCGCACCGCAGCGGCCGCAGAACTGGTTCTGCTCGGGGTAGGCGGGCTTGGAGAGGACGAGCTTTTCCGGGTCCGGGACCTCGATCGACGGCAGCAGCTGGAAATCCGCGTCGCCGCCCCGGAATTCGGCGCTGCGGCGGGTGCTCTCCAGGGCCGGCCCGGACGCGCCCGGGTCGGCGGCCGGCGATCCGGCCGGGACCCTGCGGTGGCCGCAGACCTCGCAGAACCCGATCGGCCCGACCGGTTTCCCGTGGCACCACACCGTTTCCGCCGTCACGCGCCCTCCAGCCGGCGGCGGACCGCACGCACGTACCGCTCCACCAGCGCGGCCGCGGCTTCCGGCTCGTCCGGCCGCGTGGTCAGGGCGGCCATGGCCGGGCGGTACAGCTCCGCCAGTTCTTCGTCCTCCATCAGGCCCGCGCTGGTGGCCTTCGCGTTGTAGCCGCGCAGCCGTCCGTGCAGTTCGTCGTGCCGGGCGGCCCGCGCGCCGAGGTCGGCGCACAGCAGGCCGAGGTCCCGCCACGCGGTTTCGGCGTCGGATTCGGTCGCCGCCAAAGCGCGCCGCACCCGGCCCGCTTCGATCCGGTCGCCCGCCGAGCGCAGGACGCCCAGCCGCAGGCGCAGGTCCGGCGACCGCGCGGGCACCGCCGTGCGGGAACCCAGCCGGGCGGCCAGTTCCCGCGCGCGCTCCTCCTCGTACTCGACCATTTCGACCAGCAGCGCCAGCCGCTCCAAGCCCTGGGTGTTCCGCTCACTCTCCCAGCGGTGAGCCAGGCGCAGGCCCGGCGAGTCCGGCGCACCGAACTGGGCGAGCACGGTACTTCCCTTGTCCACCAACGGTTTTACCGTCCCGGTGAGCACCTCTTCCGGGGCGCGGGCGGCGTCGATGCCGGTCACCGCGACGGCGACGGCCTCCGGGTTGGTCGCCAGCACGGTGGTCACCTCCTCGGTGCTGATGCCGGCGCTGACGTCCTCGGCCACCTTCTCGGCGGTCCGGCCGGTCGCGTCCACGACCGCGGCGAGCCGCTCGCCGGGCCCCCAGCGGGCTCCCCGGCGTTCCCGCCGCACCTGCGCCAGGAGGTACTGGGCGATGTCCGCGCCGAGCTTGCCGATGAGCACGATCAGCCGGCCGGCCGCCGGCCGCGGGGGCGGGCCGACCCACCGGACCACCTCGGGCACGTACCGGGTGATCACCTCGACCGGGATCATGAAGGCGGTCCCGACCCGTTCGTCGGTGTATTCGGTGACCACCATGCCGAGCACCGAACCGGTTGCCTTGTCGATCACGCCCGCACCGCTGAACCCGCCGCGGATCCGCTCACCCGGCAGTTTCGAGTCGAGCTGGACCCACTCCCCCGCGGCCCCGGCCGGCCCGGCCAGCTCGGCGTCGTTCACCCAGACGCCGTGGTCGTGCGGGCGCGGGAAACCGTAGGTGTGGACCACCCGGTCGCGCACGGCACCGAGGCGGACCAGCGGGGCGCCGGGCACCTGGGGGAAGGGTTCGGCCAGGTCGAGCAACGCGATGTCACCGCGCCGGTCCGCCGACGGCGGCTCCCAGCAGCCGGGCCGCACCTCGGCGCGCGTTTCCGGCATGTCGGCCACGCCGACGAACCGCACCCGCAGGTGCTGTCCCGAAAGCGTTTCCTGCTCCAGCGCCTGCACGACGTGCGCGCAGGTCAGCACGGTGCTTTCGCCCAGCAGCATCCCGGCGCCCAGTATCCGGCCCGACGAACTCAGCAGGCATACCCGCCACGGTTCCGAATCCCCCGCGCGCCCCGCGGAAAAACCGTTGTCCTCCCTCACCGGGTGTGACTGTACGGCGGGGCACCGGCCCTCCGGGGCGGGTTCGCCCGCTTACCCCGGCAGATCACCCGATCGGCCGCGCAGCGGTGGGAAACTCACGAAACCGGGCCGTCCCCGGGGAATCCCGCGCCGCTCAGGCGATCGTGCGCAGGCGGCGCAGCGCGAAGAACACCAGCGCGGCCGCCAGGAGCACGAAGATCCCGGTCTCGATGCCCTGGAAGAGCCAGAACCGGTCTCCCGGCTGGTACAGCAGCCAGTTGGACGCGCCCGGCCCCACGTCCCCGGGGCCGGCCCCGCAGCCGGTGGGCGGGCACGGGCCGATCTGCGCGTCCGGCAGCACGAGCTGCCCCGCCGAGTCGCGGACCCCCTGCTGCATCACCCAGTCCCCCGACGCGAAGTTCGGCGTCTGCGCGCCCGACGGGGAGAACGAGAGGGTCTGCGCCGGCAGGTACCGCGGCCGGGCCAGCACCTCGACCGCGACCCGGACCGCCGCGAACCCGGCCAGCGAGACGGCCATGGCGGGCAGCACTTTCCGCCAGTACGTCCCGGCGAAGACGCCCAGGGCCAGCGCGAACAGCGTGTACGCGACCGGCACGATCCCCTGGACGTCGAACGTGAAGTAGGCCAGCCGGCCGGTGGTCGCGCCGGCCAGCGGCCGGAACCACCAGGACACGCCGAGGGCGTACCCGGCGGCCAGCACCGCGGTGATCGCGCCGACCAGGCCGAACTTCGCCAGCGCCCACTGCCGGCGGCTGACCCCCTGTGTCCACACGAGACGGTGGGTGCCCTGCTCGAACTCGCGGGCGACCAGCGGTGCGCCGAAGAACACGCCGACCAGCACGGGCAGCACCACGAACAGCACGGCGACGAACACCAGGCCGCTGAACTGGTCCTGGAACTGGTGGCCGAGGCTCTCGCAGCGGGCCGTCGCCTCGGTCTGCGTGATCAGCGACGCGGTGCCGAGCGCGGCCCGGCAGGCGGCCAGGCCGAGGCTGTCGTACTTCGCGTGCATCGCCAGGCCCGTCGGGACCATGATCGCCGCGAGCACGGCCAGCGCACCGAGGGTGAACAGCGCCTGCTTGCGGTGCTGGCGCCAGGTCAGCCAGATCATGCCGGCACCTCCCACGCGGCCGCCGCAACGCGCGTCTCGGCTTCGGCGAGGTAGGCCAGCACCACGTCCTCCAAGGTCACCTGATGCTCCGTCCACAGTGGATCGATCGGGCCGTCGCCGCGGCGGACCAGCAGCGTCGACTGGCGTTCGGTGTGGCTCGCGCGGACGACCGCCGCGACGCCGGCGATGGATTCGCTGTCGGCCCGCGGGCCGACGAGGGTGCGGTGGGTGTCGAGGAGCTCGTCGACCGCGCCGGTGAGCTGCACCCGGGACTGCTGCAGGACGACGAGGTGGTCGCAGGCGCGCTCGAGGTCGGCCAGCAGGTGCGACGACAGCAGCACGGTCGTCTCGCTCTCGGCGACCGCGCCCATCAGCGTCTGCATGAACTCGCGGCGCGCCAGCGGGTCCAGGCTGGCGATCGGCTCGTCGAGGAGCAGCAGCCGCGGGCGCTTGGCCAGCGCCAGGGCCAGGGCGACCTGGGCGCGCTGCCCGCCGGAGAGCTTCCCCACCGCCTTGTCCGGCGGGATGCCGAGCGCGGCCAGCCGTTCGCGGGCCAGCGCGGCGTCCCACCGGCGGCGGTTGAGCTTGCCGCCCATGGTGACCAGCTCGGCCGCGGTGAAGTCCCGGTACAGCGGGGTGTCCTGCGCGACGAACCCGACGTCGGCGAGCACGGCCCGCGGGTCGCGGCCGAACACGCGCACCTCCCCCGCGTCCGGCCGCAGCAGCCCGACGAGCAGGTGCAGCAATGTCGTCTTGCCCGCGCCGTTCGGGCCCACCAGGGCCGCGATCCGGCCGGCGGGCAGCTCGAGCGCGCAGTCCTGCACCGCCCAGCTGCGCCCGTACCGCTTCCCCAGCCCCCGGGTCTGCACCGCCAGTTCCATCCGACTCCCCTAAGCCAGGTCCTGCGGCGCCCGCGCGCCGCGCATCGTGGTCTCGATCAACGCGGCGACGTCCTCGTCGGACATCCCCGCGGCTTCGGCGCGCCCGAGCCAGGCCACCAGTTCGTCGCGCAGTTCCGCCTGGTTCGCCAGCGACGGGCCGGCCAGGCTGCCGGTGACGAACGTGCCCACCCCGGGCCGGCCTTCGGCGAGCCCCTCCAGGACCAGCTCGCGGTAGGCCTTGAGCACCGTGTTCGGGTTGATCGCCAGCGCCTGGGCCACCTCGCGCACCTTCGGCAGCTGGTCGCCGGGCCGCAGCAGGCCGACGCGCAGCGCCTGTTTCACCTGCACGACGAGCTGCATGTACGTGGCGACCTTGGAGCGGCCGTCCAGGACGAACTCGATCACCCGGCACCTTCCTATTGTCCTACGACATTAAGACAACACCCGCGGGCGAGCCGCTGTCAAGGACCCGCCCGGCGGCATAGGCTGCCGGGACGCACACACCGGGAGGCAGGCATGTCGTTGTTGGACGGGCTGAGCAGGGCGATCGCGGGCGGCGCGATCGAGATCGTCGACCTGACCGCTCCGCTGAGTTCGAGCACGCCGATCCTGCAGCTGCCGGAGCCGTTCGCCAACACCATCCCGTTCCGGCTGGAGGAAATCAGCCGCTACGACGAGCGCGGCCCGCGCTGGTACTGGAACGACATCCACACCGGCGAGCACACCGGCACCCACCTGGACGTCCCGGTGCACTGGGTGTCCGGAAAGGACGGTCACGACGTTTCGCAGGTGCCGCTGAAGACGCTGGTGGCGCCCGCGGTCGTGCTCGACTTCTCGGCGCGGGCGGCCGCGGACCCGGACTTCCTCCTGTCGGTCGACGACGTCCACGCCTGGACGGCCGAGCACGGCCCGCTGCCGGACGGCGGCTGGCTGCTCTACCGCACCGGCTGGGACGCGCGCAGCGCCGACCAGGCGGAATTCCTCAACGCCGACGAAGCCGGCTCGCACACGCCGGGCGTCTCCCCCGAATGCGCCCGCTGGCTCGCCGAGGAAGCACCGATCACCGGGCTCGGCGTCGAGACGGTCGGCACCGACGCGGGCCAGGCGCCGGGGCTCGAGCCGATGTTCCCGTGCCACGAACTCCTGCTCGGCGCGGGCAAGCACGGCCTGACGCAGCTGCAGAACCTGGCTTCGCTGCCGCCGACGGGCGTGCTGCTGGTGGTCTCGCCGCTGCCGATCGTGGGCGGGTCGGGCAGCCCCGCCCGCGTGCTGGCCCTGGTGGAGCGGTGAACGTAGCCGAACTGGTCGGCCGGACCCTGGCGGAGCTGGGCGTGGGCCTGGCGTTCGGCGTGGTGGGCAGCGGCAACTTCGAGGTGACGAACGCGCTGCGCGCGGGCGGCGTCCGGTTCGTCGCGGCCCGCCACGAGGGCGGCGCGGCGACCATGGCCGACGCCTACGGCCGGATGAGCGGCCGCGTGCCGGTGGTGTCGCTGCACCAGGGCTGCGGGCTGACCAACGCGGTCACCGGGATCACCGAGGCGGCGAAGAGCCGGACGCCGATGCTGGTGCTCGCGGCCGACTCGGCGGGGGCGTCGGTGCGGTCGAACTTCCGCATCGACCAGGACGGCCTGGCCACCGCGGTCGGCGCGGTCCCGGAGCGGGTGCACTCGGCCGCGAGCGCGGTGGCGGACACCGTGCGCGCGTTCCGGACGGCGGTGCAGCAGCGCCGGACGGTCGTGCTGAACCTCCCCCTCGACGTCCAGGCCGAGCCGGCGCCGGAGTCCTCTCTCTTCCCGTTGTCCTTGCCGGATGTTCCGGGACCGGCTCCGACCCGCCCGGACGCGGCTTCGGTGGCAGCGCTCGCGGAGCTCCTCTCGGCTTCCTCACGGCCGGTGTTCATCGCGGGCCGGGGCGCCCGCGCGAGCGGCGAAGCGCTGCGGGAGCTGGCTTCGCGGTGCGGCGCGCTGCTGGCGACGTCCGCCGTCGCGCACGGCCTGTTCCACGACGACCCGTTCGCCCTGGGCATCTCGGGCGGGTTCGCCTCCCCGGTGGCGGCCGAGCTGATCGTGGGCGCGGACCTGGTGGTGGGCTGGGGCTGCGCGCTGAACATGTGGACGACCCGCCACGGCAAGCTGCTGAGCCCGCACGCGAAGCTGGTGCAGGTCGACGTCGAGCAGGCGGCGCTGGGTGCGCACCGCCCGATCGACCTGGGTGTCGTCGGCGATGCCGGCTGCACGGCGTCGGACGTGCTCCCGGCGGTTCGCGCGCAGGCCGGCTACCGCACGGACGACGTCGCGGCCCGGATCGCGACCGGCCGCTGGAACGACGTGGCGCACGACGACCTGTCCGGATCGGACCGGATCGACCCGCGGACGCTGAGCCGGCGCCTGGACGAGCTGCTGCCGGCCGACCGGATCGTCTCGATCGACTCGGGCAACTTCATGGGCTACCCGAGCGCGTACCTGTCGGTGCCGGACGAGCGGGGATTCTGTTTCACGCAGGCGTTCCAGAGCATCGGCCTGGGCCTGGCCACGGCGATCGGAGCGGCGCTGGCCCGCCCGGACCGCCTCCCGGTCCTGGGCACCGGCGACGGCGGGTTCCAGATGGCACTGTCCGAACTGGACACGGCGGTCCGCCTGCACCTGCCCCTGGTGGTGATCGTGTACAACGACGCGGCGTACGGCGCGGAGGTCCACCACTTCGGCGAGGCGGACATGACAACGGTCCGTTTCCCGGACACGGACCTGGCGGCGCTCGCCCGCGGCTTCGGCTGCACGGGCGTCACAGTGCGCGGCGTTTCCGACCTCTCACCGGTTCAGGACTGGCTGGCGGGACCGCGAACGGAACCGCTGGTGATCGACGCGAAGATCGCGGACGACGGCGGCTCGTGGTGGCTGGCGGAGGCGTTCCGCCACTGACCGGGCCTTGACAGCGGCCGGTCCGGGCCTGGATGCTGCCCTCGCTGTCTTACTGTCTTAAGACAATGGGGAAACAATCCGATGCGAATCTTCCTGGCCGTCCTCGCGGCCCTCACAATGTGCACGACCCCAGCGGCCGGCCAACCCCACGCCCGTCCCGACCCGGCGGGCGCCTTGCTGGCGGCGTTCGACAACCACCCGATCGTGGCAAAGTCCAGCCCGGACGTCGGCACGTTCGTGTTCGACCTCGTCCGCGACCCCCGTTTCCCGGGCCGGGTGAACGACATCGTGGTGGAGTGCGGCAACTCCCGCCTCCAGCCACTGCTGGACACGTACACCGCGGGCGGCGACGTCCCGGAGATCAGCCACGTCTGGCGGGACACGACCCAGCCGAGCTGCGGGTTTTCGACGTTCTACGAGCAGCTGTTCGCCTTGGTCCGCCAGGTGAACACGACACTGCCGGCGGCACGGAAGATCCGGGTCCTGGCGGCCGACCCCCCGATCGACTGGAGCGCGGTGCACACGCCGGCGGACCTGGAGCCGTTCCTGGACCGGGACGCCTCGATCGTGTCGGTGGTGAAGACACAGGTGCTGCAGAGGGGACGCAAGGCGTTGATGCTGTTCGGTTTGGGCCACCTGACCCACAACGGCGGCAGCGGAGCGGTGGCCCAGTTGGAACGCGAGTACCCATTGGCGGCGTACGTCATCGCGGACCACATGGGGTTCACTTCGGACAATGCGCGGCTGGAGCAGCAGCTGGGTTCGTGGCCGGCGTTGGTGCCTCTTCAGGGATCTTGGCTCGGCGCGTTGGAGACGAGGTATTTTCCGGTGAACCGCGAGTACCCACCGGGGACGCGGGGTTATCCGGGGGTGGACGGGTACTTGTACGAGGGTCCTGCGGATTTGCTGCTGCGAGAGCCGTTGTCGGCTCGGGCGGTGTTGGACACGGGGTATCTGACAGAGCTGCGCCGACGGGCGACGGCGATCGAGGCGCCGCCGGATTCGATCGAGTGGCCGGAGACGTTCTTTGCTCGGGAGCGGGCTTCGGGGGTTCTGCTGCGGGGGTAGGGGCGGCTTGGGCCGGGGTTCTCTGAGCAGGAGAGGACTTCGGAGGTTCTGCTGCGGAGGTAAGGGCGGCTTGGGCCGGGGTTCTCTGAGCGGGAGAACCCCCGGTCCTTCTGTCGCGGCGAGTTGAGGCGGCGAGCCCTTTGTGCCGGAGCGGGCCTTTGCTGCGGGTGTTCCCACGCGGCAGCGGGCTTCTGGAGATCCTGCTGCGGGCGCGGGTTTGGGCCCGCAGCCGTCCAGCTGCGGGCCTTCGCCGTGTTCACGCCGCGAAAGGCAGCGGCTCGTGCAGGTTGTTACGCCGAGGTTTTCGGCGCCTGTCCAAGAACAGCGGCGGTAGAAACTCCGGGAGACCGTCGGCGGCGATACGGACCTCCCAGCCCGAACGATGAAGCAACCGATGATGATGGGCGCACATCAACACCAGATTGCCGAGGTTGGTAGGCCCACCCTCGGCCCAGTGGCGGATGTGATGCCCCTGGCAATGCCGCGGCGGGCGATGACAACCGGGGAACGCGCAGCCGCGGTCCCGCAGGAACAGGGCGCGGCGGAGACCGGCGGAGATCAGGCGGCGGAGGCGACCGAGGTTCAGCGGTTCGCTCTTCTCACCCAGGACCGCCGGGATGACCATCGCGTCGCACGCGTGGACCCGCGCTTCAGCGGCCGTGATCCGGCCTGTGTCGCCCAGCGTGGCCGCCCCAATGCCGGTTTTGAGGTCGGCGAGGGACACCGCGACCATCACGTGAGCGCGTTCCCCCGCCTGCACGGGCAGGTCCGGGGAGTTCAGGGCCAGGTCGACCGCGTCGGAGAACGCGTCGCCGTAGCGTTCCCGCGGCGACCGCAGATCCGGGCCCTCCTCGGTGGTGCGGCGCTGAGCCAACGCGTCGAGCAGGGCGCTGGCCCGGGTGCCGGTCTCGTCGTCGAACCGGCCGTGCACCTCCCACACCCCCGTTCGCTTCCGCCGCAGGGAGAGTTCCCGGGTGGGGGTGGCAGGGTCGGCGGTGTCGGGTTCCGGGCCGTCGGGGTTCAAGTGGGCCACGATCCGCGCACCCAGGGCAGCGACCTGCCCGTGACCGGCCTCGGCAGCGAACCTCAGCAGATCCGCCTCGGCGCCAGCACGGTGCTCGGGTGGGATGTCGGTCAGGGACCCGACGATCACATCGATCATCGAGTTGCTCAACCGCCCGGAGCGAGCGGCCACGCCGGTGGCGGGAGCCAGGGCGGGGATCGGGGTGCCGTCCAGGGCACGACCAGGGTTAAGGGCACGGGCGCGGGTCACCACCCGCTCCGCTGCCGCCTTCGGAATGTCGGCCAGATGCTCCAGCAAACGCGCGGCGGAACGGTAGCCGAAGAGTTCCATCACCCCACGGTGCTCGATCTCCACCAGCAGAGCCCCCAGGGAGGCTTCCGCAGTCCGGATGGTCGCGAGCAGCTCACCGACACGGTCGGCCAGCGCCACCGCCTCAGCTTCCTGCATCACGTTTCGAGCCATGCCACCAGAATACCGCCCACCCGAACACCTGTTCATCACACGAACGGGTGCAACCCGCTGAGCCCGGCAAAAGCAACCACAGGGAGCGCCGACTTCCCACGCCACGACGAAGCCGTATCAGTAACCCAAAGGAAAGCCAGAACTAACGCGACCACGACTCCAGAGCGATCAACGTCTTGGTCCCCGTGACCTGATGATGCCGCCGGATCTCATCGATCGTCTTCTGCAGATGGGCCATGTCGCGCACCCTCAGCCACACCAACGCATCCGGGTCACCCGCAATCGTGAACACCGCCTGGGCCTCCGGCATCCGCGTCGTCGTCCGGAGGATCTCCGCCACCTTCGTGTTGCCCACGAACCTCAGCTCCGTGAACGCCTCGATCCCCCACCCCAGCTTCGCGTGATCGACCTGGACCGTGAACCCCGTGATCACCCCGCTCTCCCGCAGCCGGTCGATGCGCCGCTTGACCGCCGCCGTCGACAGGGTTACGCGGTCGGCTATGTCGGACAGCGTCCTGCGGGCGTCCTCGCGCAGGAGGCCGAGGATCTCGTGGTCGGTTGCGTCGAGCAGCTCTTCGGGCATGCACGCGAGGTTACACGCAAAAATCGATACCCGAAGCACGAAAAACGCACCGAACTTTGCGCGAGAGACACCAAAACAACCATGCCTGTTGCGTGCCTGTGGTCCACATCGCACCCTCCCCCGAAGCAACGGAGCAACGGAGCAACAACAAGGCGAAGGGAGCCCCGCCGTGGAGACGTTCACGCTGGAGGACCGCTATCTGCGGGAGGCGGGAACCGTGCACCTGACCGGGGTGCAGGCCCTCGTCCGGCTGCTGTTCGACCGCGTCCGCCACGACCGCTCGCTCGGCGGGGACCCCGCCGTCTTCGTCTCCGGCTACGAGGGCTCGCCGCTGGCCGGTTACGACCTCGAACTCGGGCGCCGTGCCACGTTGCTCGACAAGCACGGCGTCGTGCACCGGCCCGGGCTCAACGAAGAGCTCGCCGCGACCTCCGTCATGGGCAGCCAGCTCGCCGCCGCCGCCGGGGGGCGCACCGGCGTCACCGGTTTCTGGTACGGCAAGGCGCCCGGTCTCGACCGGGCCTCCGACGCCCTCCGGCACGCCAACCTGGCCGGCACCGATCCGCTCGGGGGCGCCGTCGCCCTGGTCGGCGACGATCCCAACGCCAAGTCCTCCACCGTCCCGTGCGCCTCCGAACTCGCGCTGGCCGACCTCGCGATCCCGGTGCTCTTCCCCGCCGACGCCCAGGACGTGCTCGACCTCGGGATGCACGCCGTCGAGCTGTCGCGGGCCAGCGGGCTGTGGACGTCGCTGAAGATCGTCGCCAACGTCGCCGACGCCTCCGGCACCGCCACGGTGAGTCCACAGTGGAGCAAACCGGAAATCGGCGGAGGATACCGCCACCGGCCGACGTCACGGCTGCTCGGCGCGAGCCTCGCCGAGCTGGAACGCAGCCTGTTCACCGTCCGGCTCCCGCTGGCCTTGGAGTACCTGCGCGCCAGCGGAATCAACCGGATCACCGCGCGCGGCCCGGCCGACCGGATCGGCATCGTCGCCGCCGGGAAGTCCTATCTGGACCTCCGGCAGGCCATGCGCATCCTGGACCTGAAGAACGTCCGCGTGCTCAAGCTCGGCGCGATCCACCCCCTCGAACCGGCGATCGTCCGCGAGTTCGCCGACGGCCTCGACGACATCATCGTCGTCGAGGAGAAACGCGCGTTCGTCGAAACCGCGCTCAAGGAGATCCTGTACGGCGTCCCCGGCGCGCCGCGGATCGTCGGCAAGAAGGACCACCGGGGCCGGACGCTGTTCACCGAGCTCGGCGAGCTGGACCCGGACGGCATCGCCGCCGGCCTGGCCCGGGTGCTGCCCGAGGGCATCCCGTCGGTCGACGCCTACCGGGACCGGCGCCGCCGTGAGCGCATCGCCGTCCCGCTGCTCGCGCGGACGCCGTACTTCTGCTCGGGCTGCCCGCACAACTCGTCGACGAAGGTGCCGGAAGGGACGCTCGTCGGCGGCGGCATCGGCTGCCACACCATGGCCCTGTTCATGGCACCCGACCAGGTCGGGACCGTCCTCGGCGTGACGCAGATGGGCGGCGAGGGCACCCAGTGGATCGGGATGGCGCCGTTCGTCGAGGCCGGGCACTTCGTCCAGAACATCGGCGACGGCACGTTCACCCACTCCGGCAGCCTCGCCGTACGCGCGGCGGTCGCGGCCGGGGTGAACATCACCTACAAGCTGCTCTACAACTCCGCCGTGGCGATGACCGGCGGCCAGGACGCCGTCGGCGGGCTGCCCGTCGAGAAGGTCGCCCAGCTGCTGCTCCTCGAAGGCGCGAAGCGGGTCGTGATCACCAGCGACGCGCCGGCGAAGCACCGGAAGCTGCCGCCCGGTGTCGAGGTCCGCGACCGCGCGGAAATCGTCCGCACGCAGGAGGAGCTGGCGGCGGTCAAGGGCGTCACCGTGCTGATCCACGAGCAGGAGTGCGCGGCCGAGAAGCGCCGGAAACGCCGTCGCGGCAAGCAAACCGCGCCCGTCACGCGGGTGGTCGTCAACGAGCGCGTCTGCGAAGGCTGCGGCGACTGCGGGACGAAGTCCAACTGCCTGTCCGTGCAGCCGGTGGCGACCGAGTTCGGCCGCAAGACCACCATCCACCAGTCGTCGTGCAACGTCGACTACTCCTGCCTGGCCGGGGACTGCCCGTCGTTCGTCACCGTGGTGCCCACCGGCCGCAAGCGCCGCCGGAAGACCGCCGAGCTGGCCGCCGACGCGGTCGAGGCGCCGAAAACGCCCGCGCAGAAGGACTTCACCGTCCGCATCACCGGGATCGGCGGCACCGGCGTCGTCACCGTGACGCAGATCCTGGCCACGGCGGCGGTGCTCGACGGCCGGCACGTCCGCACGGTCGACCAGACCGGGCTCGCCCAGAAGGGCGGCGCGGTCGTCTCCGACCTCAAGGTGACGGCGGAGCCGGTCGAGCAGGCCCCGAAGCTCGCCGACGGCGAATGCGACCTCTACCTCGCCTGCGACGCGCTCGTCGGCGCGGACGCGGCGAACCTCGGCGTCGCCGACCCGGCCCGCACGACCGCCGTCGTCTCCACGACCGAGGTGCCGACCGGCCGGATGGTCGTCGACACGACGGTGTCCTTCCCGGACGCCGGCAGCGTGCTCGCGCCCCTCGAAGCCGCGGCGAAGCGCACGGTATCGCTGGACGCGCGCGGCCTGGCCGAGGAGCTGTTCGACGACGACCAGTTCGCCAACGTGCTGCAGCTCGGCGCGGCTTTCCAGACCGGCGCGATCCCGCTGCCCGCGGCGGTGATCGAACGCGCCATCGAGCTGAACGGCACCCGGGTCGCGGCGAACCTGCAGGCGTTCCGCCACGGCCGGCGGCTCGTGGCCGAGCCCCCGGCGGAAGCCGCGAAGCCCACGACGGCGAAACCGCACGCGATGCAGGGCCTGGTGCACGCCGAGCCCGGCTCGGAGCTGGCGCGGCTGCTCGACATCCGGATCCCCGACCTGGTCGCCTACCAGGACCGGGCCTACGCCCGCGCGTACGCGGAGTTCGTCGAGCGGGTGCGGGTGCTGGAGGACGGCCCGACGGAGATCACCGAGGCCGTCGCGAAGCACCTGTACAAGCTGATGGCGTACAAGGACGAGTACGAGGTCGCGCGGCTGTCGCTGGACCCCGCGTTCACCGGCGGCCTCGAGGACCGGTTCGGGGCCGGCACGAAGTACGCCTACCGGCTGCACCCGCCGGTGCTGCGGGCGCTCGGGATGAAGCGCAAGATCGCCCTCGGCCCGTGGTTCCGCCCGGCGTTCCGGCTGCTGCACGCCCTGCGGCGCCTTCGCGGGACCCGGTTCGACCCGTTCGGGCGCGCCGAGGTGCGCCGGGTCGAGCGCGAGCTGATCGAGGACTACCGCAGCGTCGTCCTGCGGGCGTTGCGCGCCGGGGACGCCGGCCGGGCGCGGGCCCTGGCCGAGCTGCCCGACCTCGTGCGCGGCTACGAGGACGTCAAGCTGGCCAGCGTGGCCCGGTACCGCGAACGGCAGGCCGAGGTCCTCACGCCCGCAGGTAGCTGAGCATCGCGCCGTCGGGGACGCGCAGCTTCGTGCTGACGTCCCCGGCGTGCTGCCGGGCCGCGGCGGTGCCGATGCCGAGCAGCCTGCCGATCGTGGGCACCGAGTGGCCTTCGGCCAGCAACGCCACGACCTCGCGCTCGCGCTCGGTCAGCGTCGCCACGGGGTCGCCGGGCCGGGGCCGGGCCAGCTGGACCGCCACGACGTCGCGGTCCAGGACCGTGCCGCCGGCGGCGACGCGGCGCAGGGCGTCGAGGAACTCGCCGGGCTTGCCGACGCGCTCCTTGAGCAGGTACCCGGCCCCGCCGCCGGCCGCGGCCAGGAGGTCACCCGCGTAACCGTCCTCGACGAACGCCGAAAGCGCGAGGATCGCCAGCCCCGGCGCGCGGCGGCGGGCTTCGAGGGCGGCACGGAGCCCTTCGTCGGTGAACGTCGGTGGCAGCCGGACGTCGACCACGGCCAGGTCCGGCGCCTCGGCCTCGACCGAGGCCACCAGGTCGCCGGGGTGGTCGACGGCGGCGGCGACCTCGAAACCCTCGCTGCGCAGGAGCAGCACCAGCCCTTCCCGCAGCAGGGCGTCGTCTTCCGCGATCACGATCCGCACGGCGGCAGCCTCCTCGCGTCCACGTCACCCCCTGCCTGGATGCACGGACGCGCGGGTGGAAGCGGTTCAGCCCTGGCCGGACCAGCCGCTCAGCCGGGTCAGGAGGCGCTCCAGCACCTCGGGATCCGCGGCCACCGGGTCGCCGGAGACGGGCTCGTCGACCAGTGTCCGGCGGTCCTGGCGCCGCGGCAGGCGCACTTGGCGCGCGGTCATCCCGCCCGGGAGGGGCAGTTCGCACCAGGTGGTGCGGCCGCCGCCGTCGGCGGGGGCGACGCCCAGCCGCTCGCCGAGCCGGGCCTGGGGTTCCGGCCGGCCGGGGATGTCGTCGTCGACCTCGATCGAGAGCACCTCGGCGCGCAGCCGCAGCCGCAGCGTGACGAAGGCCGGCGCCTTCGGGTCACTGGCCTCGACCACGGCCTCGACCAGCCGTCTGGCGGTGGCGGTCACCTGCTCCAGCATGGGCATCAGGGACCAGTCGGTGAGAATCAGGCGGACGAACAGCTCGGTGACCGGCAGCGCGCTGGGCTGCGCGACGAGCCGGATGTCGTCCATCTGGGAGGTGTGCGCGCTCAAACCTGACCTTCCTCGCCCAGGTGCGGCTGGCTGCCGCAGTCTGCCAGTCCGCCCGCCGCGGCACGGTACCGCCCGCGCCGGGCGTTGCTACCGTCGGGGCCATGGGTGAGCTGGTCGAGGACGAGTCGGTGCGCGCCGAGCGGCTGCTGGACGCGCAGGCGAAGGCCGTGGAGCTGTTCGAGGCGGTCGTCGACCGCGGCATCCTGGCGCCCGGCGTCCGGGAGACCGAGGCCAGTGCCGCGATCCGCGACCTGGCCGGCGAGCTGTTCGGCATCCGCCGGTACTGGCACAAGCGGATCGTCCGGGCGGGGGTCAACACGCTGCAGCCGTACCGGGAGAACCCGCCGGACCGGGTCCTCGCCGAAGACGACATCGTGTTCGCCGACTTCGGCCCGATCTTCGAGGAGTTCGAAGCGGACTTCGGCCGGACGTACGTGCTCGGCGACGACCCGGTCAAGCACCGGCTGCGCGACACCCTGCCGGGGGTGTTCGACGCCGGCCGCGCGTACTTCGCCGCGCGGCCGGACATCACGGGTGCCGAGCTGTACGCGCACATGGTGGAGCTGGCGCGGGAGGCGGGCTGGGAGTTCGGCGGCACCATCGCGGGCCACCTGGTCGGCCAGTTCCCGCACGAGACGATCGACGGCGACCGGCTCGAGTCCTACATCGCGCCGGGGAGCGACTACCCGATGCGGCGGCCGGACCGCAACGGGCAGACGTCGCACTGGATCCTCGAGGTGCACCTCGTGGACCGCGAGCGGGGCATCGGCGGGTTCCTGGAGCAGCTGCTGACCCTCGGGCCGGCCGCCGGCTCCTGAGGGGTCAGACGCGGGCCGCGGCCCACAGCTCGTCGACGGCGCGTTCCGCCGCCGCGAGGCTCTCGTCGGCGAGCGGGATGAGCTCCGCGAGCGCCGGGCGGACCGGCGCCAGGGTGAGTTCGGCCGTGATGAACCGCGGCTCGAGCCCGGTCAGCGAGACGCCGTGGGTCAGCCACTGCTGGGCGTGGTCCCAGCCTTCGCGGGGCGTGCCTTCGCCGTAGCCGCCCCCGCGGCTGGCCAGCACGACGAACTCGCGGCCGCCGAGCAGGCCGGCGGACGTCTCGGCGTCGAAGGAAAGGCCCGGGGCGATGAGGTGGTCGACCCACGTCTTGACGCTGCTCGGCGGGCCGAAGTTGTACAGCGGCAGGCCCAGCAGCACGGTGTCGGCCGCCTTCACCTCGTCGACGACCGCGACGATCCGCGCCCACGCCGCCGCCTGCTCCGGCGTGTGCTGCTCGGGCGGCAGCACGCCGGCCAGGGCGGTGGCCGTGTCGACGTGCGGGAGCGGGTCCGCGCCCAGGTCGCGGTGGGTGACGGTGCCGTCGGGGTGGGCGGCCCGCCACGCGGCGGCGGCCCGCGCGCTCAGGCGGCGGCTCACCGAGCGCTCGCCCTGGATGCTCGAGTCGATGTGGAGGAGATGCGCCATGTTGTTAGCCGTCCATAGATCGTTGGTGTAAGACAAACCATTCATAGCACATCGAGCATCGCCCGGCCCATATACTGGGCGCATGTCTTCGCTGCCGGTCGTCAACCAGCCGCCCCACCGGTGCGGCGCGTTGATCGACTACGTCGCGCGCCGGCTGCGGCTGCGCACCGAGACGGTGCTGGCGCCGCTCGGCATCCGGCCGCGGCACCTCATCGCCCTGACGGTCCTGCGCGACCGCGGCGGCATCTCGCAGCAGGACCTGGCGAAGATCCTCGAAATGGACGGCACGAACGTCGTCGGCCTGCTGAACGACCTGGAGGCGGAGAACCTCGTCGAGCGGCGCCGCTCGGCGACCGACCGCCGCCGCCACGTCGTCGAACTCACCGACGTCGGCGCGAAGCTGCTCGCGCGCGCCGAGTTCGCGCTCGCCGCGGTCGAGGACGAGGTGTTCAGCGACCTCGGCGACGACCAGCGCGAGACGCTTTACGAGCTCCTGCAGCAGGCGACCAAGAGCGCGACGGAAGGCTGCCGGGAACCCGGTCCCTGCTAGCCGGCCGCGAGGATCGCCTCGAGCCCGGACGCCTGCGTGCGCCAGTCCGTCACGTTCGGCGTGCCGCCGGTCCAGCGCTGGCCGATCCGGTTGAGCGCGTCCCGGTCGCCCGCCCACAGCGCGTCGGCCTGCTTCCGCGCGAACGCGCGGTAGGTCGCCGAGCCCGTCGCGGCGGCGAGGTCACCGAAGTACCGCATGAAGATGCCCTTGAACTGCTTCTGGTTGTCGTCGCAGGAACCCGTGCCGGTGTCGCAGGACTCGACGAGCACGCCGTTCGCCGTGAGCCGTGCCATCGCCGCGTCCGCAAGGCGGTTCGCTGCGTCCAAATAGGACTGGACACCGGTGGCGCGCCACAGTTCCAGCAGCCCGCCGACACCGAGGCCCTGGTTGTACGTCCAGACGGTCTGGCCGTTGTTGGCGCACGCCGCCGTCAAGCCGTCGTTCACCAGGCCGGCGGCGTTGATCAGGCCGCTGTTCAGGTACCAGTCGCCGGCCGTGCGGGCTCGCGCGCCCCAGACCGTGTCGCCGGCGATCCGCCGGTGCAGGGACGCGGTCAGCCGCAGGTAGAGCCCCGACGTGACGGCGTTCTTGTACGTGCGCTCGCGGTTCCACCAGACCCCGCCGCCGCAGGTACCGGGGTCCCAGAAACCGTGGACGTAGTCCGCGATCGTCGTCGCCTCGGCGAGGTAACGCGGGTCGCCGGTGCGGTCGTAGGCGGCGATCCAGGCCAGGCCCCACCAGGCGCTGTCGTCGATGGCGCGGCTGCGGAAGTCGCCGTCGATCGGGTCGGAACTCCGTGCGCCGGCAGGGAAAGCGCCGCGGTTGACGTCGAAGGTGCGGGCCAGCACCGCGTCGGCCCCACCCGCGTCGGCGACCGCGGTGACCGCGACGGCGGAGTTCCACCAGCTCGACGGCCACCACGCGGTGTAGGGGTCGTAGGACCACATCAGGGCGTCGAGTGCCCCGGCGGCGCGGGTCGTCGCCGGCCGGGCCCAGGCCGTGCAGCTGCCCTGCGCGTGGGTGGCTTCGCGGCCGCACGCCCGTACTGCGCCGCCGAAGAGCCGTCCGCGGGGGTCGCGGGTGGCGAACGCCGTCGTGCGGGTGCCGGTGGGCACGCTGGTCCGGCCGAGTGACGAGCCGTCCGGCCAGCTCGCGCCGGCGTCCCAGGACCGGTCGAGCCAGACCTCGTCCCCGGTCCCGCCGCCCTCGATGCCGGCCCAGGCCAGGCCGCGGCCGTCGAAGTGCAGCCGGATGGTGCGGCCGAAGAGCGTGGTGGGTGCGACCGGCTGGCTGTCCCCCGCCGCCGGGGCACTGCGGTCGCACGCGGTGTCGCAGACGTCGGGGTGGATCCACGCCGTGCAGCCGACGGCCTGCGCGTCCCCGCAGGCCCGGACGAGCCCGCGGCGGTGGTGGACGGGATCGGTGAGGTTGTACATGAGCGTGCGGGTGCCGGTCCAGGTGCCGGGGATGCTCGCCTTGCCGAGCAGCCCGTCCCAGGTGGCGCCGCCGTCCCAGGAGCGGTCGAGCCAGACGGCGTCGCCCGGGACGCCCTGGTCGATGGAGGCCCAGGCCATGCCGTCCGGGTCGTCGGCGTGCAGCCTGAGGACGCGGCCGTTGATCACCTTGTCGGGCAGGGGAAAGGTTTCGCGCACGGCTTGCGACGGGTCCCGGGTGTCGCAGTAGGTGACGCAAACGGCCGCGGCGGCCGCGGCGGGGACCGGGGTGCCGAGCACGAGCAGCAGTACGAGCAATGTCCGCATCGACATCCCTCTCCACGCGCGGGGTTGCGTCCCAGGATAGGAAGCCACGGCGCGGTTTCGAAGGATTCTGTCCGGTTGTCGCGCGTTCCGGACAACGGTTGGCTCAGTCCGGCGGGAACAGCCGCGGCATGAACGCCAGCATCAACGCCGACCACACCACGTGCGTGAGCAGCGGTGCCTGCACCCCGCCCGACCGCCCCCGCTGCCACGCGAACAACGTCCCCATCACCGCCGACGCCAGGACCAGCGCCGGGTTCCGCGTCGCCGTCGTCGACAGCACGTACGCCGCCGTCGCTCCGCGGAAGCCGAGGGCGTCGTACAGCGTCCCGCGGAAGAACACCTCCTCCGCCGCGCCCGTCACCAATGCCGTGACCGCCACCGACGAGGTCGTCCCCCGGTGGGCGTGGTCGAGCACGCCGGTGATCGCGCGGCGCAGCACCGGGATGCGGCGGGCCACCAGCGCACACCCGTAGAACGCCGCGAACGCGCCCGCGCCCACCGCCACCGGCTGCACGACGTCCCGGCTGCCCCGCGGCACCGGGCCGGCCGCGCCGGCCCCGGCGAGCCAGGTCGCCGCCACCGAGGCCGTCAGGACGTGGAACCGGCGGGATCCCGGCCGGCTGGCCAGCGACGCGCCCAGGAGCCCGGATCCGGCGGCCGTCAGCGCGGCGAGGGCCGCCTTCACACGGTCCGCCGGCTCTTCGCCCGCTCGCCCAGAGCCTGCAGGACCGCTTCGTCGTAGCCCATCGGCTCGAACTCGACGATCCGGCGGATCGCGTCGTCGCGGACCACGACCTCGTTGGTCATCGAATCGATCAGCGCCCGGCCCGTCGGCACGTCGATGTCCGTGACCAGCGACAGCCAGTACGACGACAGGCGCGGGGACAGCAGCGGGACCGGCAGGATCAGCAGCGGCCGGCCCTCGATCGACGCGACCCGCTGCAGCATGTCGCGGTAGGCCAGCACCTCCGGCCCGCCGATGTCGAACGTCCGGCCGGCCGCCTCCGGGTGGTCGAGCACGCCCACCAGGTAGCGGACGACGTCGGCGATCGCGATCGGCTGGGTGCGGGTGCCGACCCAGCGCGGGGTCACCATGGCCGGCAGGTGCTCCACCAGCTGGCGGGTCAGCTCCCACGACGTGCCGCCGTGCCCGATCACGATCCCGGCGCGCAGCACCGTCACCGGCACGCCGGTTTCCCCCAGCAGCCGCTCGACCTCGCGGCGGCTGGCCAGGTGGGCCGACAGGGAATCGTCGTCGTCCCCGAGGCCGCCGAGGTAGACGATCCGCCGCAGGCCCGCGTCGGCCGCGGCCCGGGCGAACGCCCGCGCGGCGTCGGCGTCACGGCGCTTGAAGTCCGCACTGTCGAGTGAATGCACGAGGTAGTACGCGGCATCGGCGCCCTTGAGCGCGTCACGCAGGGAACCGACGTCGGCGACGTCACCGCGGACGGCCTTCCCGGCACCGCGGTACTTCGCGGGGTGGCGGGTCATCGCCAGGACCTCGTGCCCGGCCGCCTCCAGCTCCGGGCACAACCGGCTGCCGACGAACCCCGACGCTCCGGCCACCAGCACCCGCATGCCCGCGACGTTAGCCGGGACGGCCTTCGCGCGCAGATCTTGCGCTGCCGGCGAAACACACCGCGGCGACCACCCCGGCGCAGCCGGCCAGCTGCGCCCACCCGGGCGTCTCCCCCAGCAGGGCGATGCCCAGCAGCACCGCGCCGACCGGCTGCAGCAGCATCAGCGTCGACCCGGTGGTGGCCGACATCCGCGGCAGCGCGGCGGAGATCAGCAGCCAGCCCGCCAGCTGGCCGATCCCGGCGAGCGCGGCCAGCCAGCCGATCGCGGGCCAGCCGGGGGTCAGGTCGAGCGTGCCGGTCGGGAGGCCGAGCACCACGGCGACCGCGCCCGCGGACACCGTCGCGAGCACCAGCGAGTGCGCCTGCGAGCCGGTGCCGCCGGTGAGCCGGATGAGGAACAGGTAGAGGGCGTACCCGGCGCCCGCGAGCAGGGCGGCGACGGCCCCGGTCACCGGATCGGGGCCGAACGAGCCGGTGCCGGCGAACCCGCCGGCCAGCACGATGCCGCCGAGGAGCACCGGCGCCGCGGCGAGGAACCGCTTCGACGGCCGCTCGGCCAGGAACGCGAACGCCAGCAGCGGCACGATCACCACCTGCACGGCGAGCAGGACCGTGGCGATGCCGGCGCCGACCCGCGGGATCGCTTCGCCCCAGAGCACGAAGTCCAGGCCGAGGCCGGTGCCGGCCAGCAGCGGGAGGAGCACCCGGCGGCGCGGGGCCGGGCCCGCCTGCCGCCGTTCGCGCCGGGCCAGCAGGAGCAGCACCGGCAGGGCCAGCAGGCAGCGCCAGAACGCGCTGGTGCTGCCGCTCGCGTGCGAGAGCTTGATGAAGACCGACGACAACGCGATGCAGAAGCTGCCGAGCGCGGCGAGCAGCCGCGGGTCGAGGCGGCGGGTGAGCGTCCGGGCGGGCCGGGAGGCGGTCGTGGTCACGTCTCCAGCGTGCGGGCGACGACTGTCAAGGACAAGCGAATGTTTCTGCGGGGATTCCGGTAGCATCACTACCGTGTTCGGATTGGAGCGGATGCGGGCGCTGCACGCCGTCGCCAGCCAGGGCTCGGTCGCCGCGGCGGCCGCGTCCCTGCACGTGACGCCCTCGGGCGTGTCGCAGCAGCTGGCGAAACTGGAACGCGAAGCGGGTCAGCCGCTGCTGGAGCCGCGCGGCCGCGGCGTGCGGCTGACGAAGGCAGGCCAGGTGCTGGCCGGGCACGCCGAGCGGATCCTCGCGCAGGTCGCCGAGGCCAAGGCGGACCTGGAGCTGCTGCGCGAGGACGTCATCGGGCCGCTGCGGATCGGCGCGATCGGGACGACCGTGCACGCGCTGCTGCCGCCCGCGCTGGCCACCCTCGCCGCGCAGCACCCGCGGCTCGAGGTGACGCTGCACGAGGGCGAAGCCGAGGAGACGATACCCCGGGTGCTTTCCGGCGATCTCGACGTCGCGGTGCTGGAGAGCTGGAACGACCGCCCGACCGTGATCCCGCCGTCGACGGCGAGCGTCGCGCTGTTCGCCGACGTCGCGGACCTCGCGCTGCCCGCCGGACACCGGCTGGCCCACCGCAAGACGGTCGACCTGTCCGAAGTGGACGATCTGCCGTGGATCGGCTGGACCGCCGGCTCCGGCTGCCACGAGTGGCTGGTGCAGGTGCTGCGCAAGCAGGGGCTGGACCCCCGGATCAGCTGCGCGGTCGGTGGCTACCCGACGCAGCTGGCCCTGGTGGCGGGCAACGTCGGCGCGGCGCTGGTCCCCCGCCTGGCCCGCGACCGCCTCCCGGACGGTGTGCGCATCCTGACCACGCGGCCCGCCCTGACGCGGACGATCTTCGCGATCAGCCGGGCGGGCGAGGAGGACACCGGCGCGGTGCGGGCCTGCCTGGACGCGCTGCGCGCGGCCTCGACCCGGTTCGAAGGGGCCGTCCGCGCGGTCAGCTGAGGTCGCGGATCGCCCGCACCACGGCGTCCTCGCGCTGGATGTGCAGGAACTGGTGCGCGGCGTCGTCGAGCACCCGGTGCTCGCCGCGCGGGACCGCGGCCGCGATCGACGCGTGCAGGTCGCGGATCCCGCTTTGGGCCGCCGCGATGAGCTCTTCGGAACCGAACTGCGACCAGTACGGGTTGCGGCCCATCGCCGTCAGCACGATCAGCGGGACGTCCGGGAGCGCGCCACCGGCCCGCAGTTCGGCGTGGACGTCGTCCTCGTTCGCCGTCTCGCCGAGCACCGTCCGCCAGGTCGTCAGGTGGTGCTCGACCAGCGGTTCCCGCACGTCGGAGGGCCACTTCGCGAACAGTTCGGCGTACTGCGCCCGCGCGGTCCGGAGCTGGTCCTCGGTCAGGTCCGGCAACTCGGCCGCGGCCTGCTTCATCCGTTCGTTCAGCTCGGCCGCTTCCGCCGGCAGGTGGGCGAAGAGGTCCTCGTGCCCGGGATCCAGCAGGAGCAACCCGGCGACGTCGGCCGGGAACAGCTGGGTGAACCGCCGGGCGTAGGCCGCGCCGAGGGAGTGCGCGGCGAGCACGTACGGCCCTTCGACGCCGGCGGCACGCAGGAGCTCCCGCAGCTCAGTCGCCACTTCGGCCGCGGTGCGCGGCAACGCCACCGGATCGCTCCAGCCCGTGCCGGCGCGGTCGTAGAGCACGCTCGTCGTGAACTCCGCGGCCGCGGTGTGGACGTTCAGGTAGTCCAGGCCGACGAGCCCGGCTCCCGGCAGCAGCACGACGGGCGGGCCGCCGGTGCCCGCGCGGTCCAGCAGCAGCTTGCGGCCGGCGACGTCGTAGGTCCGGCCGCGCGGCGGTTCGGTGACGGGCATGGTTCCCTCCAGGTCTGCATTCTCAACTTTGCGAACGGTATCACGCATGCGAACATAAGACCCGTGGATTCCCTGAACCTGCTGGTGCACCCGGTGCGGCTGCGGATCGTGCACGCGATGGCGGGTGGCCGCACGCGCACGACGTCCGAGCTGTGCGAACGCCTCCCGGACGTCTCGAAGGCGACCGTCTACCGGCACGTCGGCGTGCTCGCCGACGGCGGGATCCTCGAGGTCGAGGGCGAGCAGCGGGTACACGGCGCCGTGGAGCGGCGCTACCGGCTGCGCCGCGAACGCGCGGTGGTCGACGAAGCCACCGCGGCGTCGGTGTCCAAAGAGGACCACCGGCACGTGTTCGCGACCGCGGTGGCCGCGCTCATCGCGGAGTTCAACGCCTACCTCGACCGCGAAGACGCCGACCCGGCCGCCGACCTCGTCGGCTACCGGCAGCACGCGCTGTGGCTCAGCCGCGCCGAGCTGGCCGACATGATCGGCGAGCTGCGGGAGGTCATCGTGCGGCGGATGGGCCACGAACCCGCCCCGGACCGCGTCCGCTACCTGCTGAGCCCCATCCAGTTCCCGGCCGCCGGACCGGCTACCGCGGACTGAGCCGGGCGACCATCTCAGCCACCAGCTTCCCCGGCCGCCGGTGGTGCACCACGAAGACGTCCCGCGCCGGCCGCGCGTCCGCCGCGTCACGCACCTCGACCCGCTCCGACGCCACCCGTTCCAGCACGCTCTCCGGCACGAAAGCCACGCCCAGCCCGGCCTCCACCAGCGCCAGGATCACCTGGTAGTCCCGCGTCTCGTAGGCCACCCGCAACCGGATGCCGGCCGCGTCGGCGAGCTGCTCCAGGCAGGCGCGGTTGGGCACGCCCGGGCCGCCGGAGATCCAGTCCTCCCCGGCCAGCGCCCGCAGGGTGAGCCCGCGGGCACCCGCCTTCGCGTGCCCCTTCGGCAGGATCAACCGGAACCGTTCCGAGCGCAGCAGCGTCCGCTGCAGGCCGCGCGGGTCGGGCAGCGGCGCGCCGGGGTAGCGGTGGGTGATCAGCAGGTCGAGGTCGCGCGAGCTGACCAGGCCGTAGCCCTCGGGCGGCTCCAGGTCCAGCAGCCGCAGCGCCACGCCGGGGTGGTCACGGCGGAACCCGGCGAGCGCGGCGGGCACCAGGGTCGCGCCCGCGCTCGCGAACGTGCCGACGGTGAGCTCCTCGTCGAGGCGGGCGCGCACCGTCCGCTCGGCCGCGCGCAGCTCCCCGACGATCGCCTCGGCGTGGACGAGCAGGTCCTCCCCCGCCGGCGTGAGCGTGACGCCGCGCGGGTGGCGGTGCAGCAGCCGGGCGCCGACGTCGCGTTCCAGCTTCGCCAGCTGTTGCGAAACGGCGGACGGCGTGAAGGAAAGCCGCTGGGCGGCCGCGGCGATCGAGCCGGCGTGCGCGACCTCGGCCAGCACGGCGAGGCGGTGGGCGTCGAGCACGGAGATCTCCTGCCGTAAGCGTCGCTAACGTCAGCATAGGAGACGTCGCTGGTGCTTACGGCGGCCCGCGCGCATGCTGGAGGCATGATCAGCACCGCGGACGTGGCCCGGGCGGCCGCGCGCATCGAGGGCCGGGTCCGCCGGACGCCGGTGTTCGCCGGCGACGGCGTGTGGTTCAAGCTGGAACAGCTGCAGCACACCGGGTCGTTCAAGGCCCGGGGCGCCTTCAACCGGATCCTCGCCGCCGGCGCGCGGACCGGGGTCGTGACCGCCTCGGGTGGCAACGCCGGGCTCGCCGTCGCCCACGCCGCCCGCGAGTTCGGCCTGCCGGCGCGGGTCTACGTCCCGGCGACCGCCCCCGCGGTGAAGGTCGCGAAGCTGTGGCAGCTCGGTGCGGCCGTGGAGCTGGTGGGCGAAAAGTACGCCGACGCCTACGACGCGGCCGTGAAAGCCGCCGCGGACTCCGGTGCGCTCTTCTGCCACGCCTACGACCAGCCCGACATCTGCGCCGGGCAGGGCACGCTCGGCCTCGAACTGCTGGCGCAGGCGGGCGGCCTGGACACGATCCTCGTCGCGGTCGGCGGCGGCGGGCTGCTGGCCGGCGTCGCCGCCGCGGCCGAGGGCCGGGCGCGGGTGGTCGGCGTCGAGCCGCGCACGATCCCGACGCTGCATTCGGCGCTGGCCGCGGGTGCGCCGGTGACGGTCGAGGTGTCCGGCGTCGCCGCCGACTCACTGGGCGCATCGCGGCTCGGCGACATCGCCTTCGCGGTCGCCACCCGCACGGACGCGGCCTCGGTGCTGGTGGACGACAGCGCGATCCTCGAAGCCAGGGCGGTGCTGTGGGACCGCTACCGCCTCGCCGTCGAACCCGGTGGCGCGACGGCGTTCGCCGCCCTGCTCTCGGGCGCCTACCAGCCCGCGCCGGGCGAACGGGTCGCCGTCGTGCTCTGCGGCGCCAACACCGACCCCGCGTCGCTCACTTCCCCGACAGCCGCGCCACCACCGGGGCGAACTCCTCGAGAAACGCGCCGTTGACGCTGAAGTAGGACACGCCCTGCTCCTCGCGACGGCGTTCCAGCTCCGCGGCCATGGCGTCGACGTCGCCGCGGAGCAGGCCGAGGGAGTCGTGCTCGATCAGCGTTTCGGCGTCGACGCCGATGAAGCCGCGGATCCACGGCGGCACCTGCTCGCCGACGACCCAGATGTTCATCGCGAGTTCGAGCTCGCGGTCACCGGCGGCGGCCCGGATCTCCTCGACGTGGCCGGACATCTCCTCGCGGGTGGTCAGCACGCCGCCGGCGAGGGTGACGATGTCGGCCTTCAGCCCGGCGAGGCGGCGCACCTTCGGCCCGCCCGCGGCGATCATCACCGGCGTGTGCGCGTCGCCGTCGAGCCGGCGGACGTGGTCGATCGTCTCGGAGATCGAGTCGAGCCGATCCTGCCCGGAACCGTAGGGCAGCCCGAGTTCCCCGGCCTGCTGCCGCATTTCCGGCCGTCCGGTGCCGAGGCCCAGCTCGAACCGCCCGTTCGTGACGACGCTCAGGCTGCGCGCCTCCCAGGCCGCCGCCCGCGCGGTGCGCAGCGGGCTGGCCAGGACGAACGAGCCGACGCGCAGCTCGGTGGTCACCGCCGCGGCAGCCGCGAGCGCGGCGGTGGGTGTCGGCAGGTTCAGGTTGTCCGGGCACAGCAGCGTCGAATAGCCGAGCTCCTCGGCCCGGCGGGCGGTCGCGAGCCATTTCGCGCCGCCCTCGGTCGCGCCCGCGACCACGCCGAACCGGAACGCCTTCTGCGGCATCGGAGTACCCCCAAGTCGTCGGTCCTCCGATCAAACCACCGGTGCGCCCGGCCGTGCCACCACGGCCGGGCGCGCCCCCGGCGTCAGCCGCGCTGGTACTCCTCCCACGTCACCTTCGTGACCTGCGGGCCGTCGTCGGCGCCGCGGCCGGCCAGGCCGTTCATGCCCAGGTAGTAGTCGCCGGTCTGGTGCTGGGCGCCCGAGGACAGGTCCGGGTCGGAGATCGCCATCGCGTGGATGTGGTAGTCGAAGCCCTGCGCCGGCGTGCGGTACCAGGCCGCGAAGCCGACGTTGCGCAGCGCCTTCAGCAGGGTGGTGCGGTTGGCCGCCGACATGCCGGACACCGAGATGTCCATCGCGCCGCCGCCGTCGTGCGTCCCGGCCGAGGCGTCGACGCCACCGGGGTTGTACGAACCCTGCGTCAAGGTGACCTGGAAGCCCGCCTTGCCTTCGGCGGCCACGAGCATCGCCTTGGTGCGGGTGTTGAGGGTCTTGCCGTGGTAGGTCACCTGGCTGCCGGCGGAAACCGCGTTGGTGACCGTGTACCGGCCTTCGCCCAGCTTCTCCAGCGACGTCTTGCCCGGCAGGCCGGACGCGTCGATCCCGGTGTACCCCAGCGACTTCTGGTACTGCGAGTACGCCGAGATCGTGGTGGTGCCGAAGTACCCGTCGACGTACTGGCTGTCGAGCAGCCCCTTCGCCTGCAGCGCCTGCTCGACGAGCAGGACGCTGTCGTGGGCACCCGGGGTCTGGGTGTCGTCGGCGCGGCGCGGGTCGATCTGGGCCGCCTTCAGCACGGCCTCCATGTTGGCTCCCGGCAGCGCCGTCGTGGCCGCGGTCTCGGCCTGGGCCGGTGCGGCCACGGCGAGCGTCGCGGCGGTGAGCGCCGTGAGTACGGCGGCCTTCGTGAACATCCTTGTCCTCCAGGGGTCGGAATCGGTACGGCCAGAAGGATCACCGAACCGGATACAAGGGACGTACAAACCGGACGCCCGCCGTCCTATACGTTAGGGGGGTACCGTACTTTCGCGTCTCACAGCGAGTAATCCATGCCACATCCGTTCGCGTTCCCACTGGTCCAGGCGGGGTGCCGAGCGTCACGGAGAGTTTCGAAGGGACCCCGCCCTGGACGCTGCCGTGCTCGTTTCGTAACCTGTTCGAGATCTCGCGGCCCCCGGTCGTCAGGAGACGGCGACGCGAGATCGCCGCCGATACCCCCCTGCCGGGTACCGGAACCCTCCGCGCGCTCTTCCTGTTGGGGTCGAGCACGCGCCGGACACGGGCGAGGCCCCCGACTCGCCTCCCCGGTGCCCGCCGGCGGCCGATCAGCAAAGGAGACCCGCGCGAGAATGCGTTCGCATCCCGTCAAGCGCGTGGTGTCAGGTGCCCTCGCCGCGGCCTCGGTGATCACCGTCGTCACCATGGCCCAGCCGGCGGCCACCGCCGCCCCCATCCCCGCCCTCCAGGCGCCCCCGCCCGCCGGGTCGGACGCCCTCGCCAAGTACCGCGACCTCGCGGCGCAGGCGGAAAAGCTCAACGAGGACCTGCTCCGGGCCCAGGACGACCTGACCGCCAAGCAGGGCCAGCTCGACAAGGCCAACGCCGACGTCACCGCGGCCGAGAACGCCGGCGCACAGGCCGTCGACGCGAAGCGGAAGTACCAGTCCGAAGTGGACAAGTTCGCCGGTGCCTCGTTCACCAGCGGCGTCCAGATGAACAAGCTGTCGGCACTGCTCGCCGGAACGTCCACTCAGGACTTCCTGGACCGCTCGGCGGCGCTCGAGGTGATCGCGACCGACAAGAACGCCGCGATGGGCAACCTCTCCGGCGCCGCGGACAAGGCCACGACGGCGGAGAAGGCGGCCGCCGACGCGGCGAAGGGGGCGCAGGACGCACGTGACGCGGCGGCGAAGCTGGCGTCGGACATCGAGGCCAAGAAGAAGGACCTGCAGGGTCAGATCGACCAGATCGAGGCGCAGAGCCGGAACCTCAGCAGCGCCGACAAGGCCGCCCAGAAGGACACCGGCGGCGCCGCGCCGAACGTCAAGGCGCCCACCGCGGCGGCGCAGGCGGCGGTCAACGCGGCGCTGAGCAAGCTCGGCAGCGCGTACGTCTGGGGCGCCACCGGGCCGAGCACGTTCGACTGCTCGGGCCTCATGCAGTGGGCGTACAAGCAGGCGGGCATCAGCCTGCCGCGGACGTCCTCGGCGCAGGCCGGCTTCGGCACCCCGGTTTCGCGCAGCCAGCTGCAGCCGGGCGACCTGGTCGCCTACTACTCCCCGGTGTCCCACATCGGGATGTACATCGGCGACGGCAAGATGGTGCACGCGCCGACGAGCGGCGACGTCGTCAAGATCTCGCCGCTGATGAGCGAGTACGCGGGAGCCACGCGCCCCACGGCGTGAGTCCGGCCGGTGCCCCGGTCCGCGAGTGTGTAGAAATCGCGGAACGGGGCACTTTCCGCGCATGGACGAGAACCCTGACGCCGCCACCGTCGAAGCCGTCGGCAAGGTCACCGAGGCGCTCGAGACGATCGAGCGCGCCCGCGGGCACCTCTACTCGTTCCACCAGCTGACCGGGAGCGCGGACCTGGCCCTCGGCGAAGCCGTGGAACAGCTCGAGAAGGCCGGCCACCCAGGCTGGGCGCGGCGGATCTCCGAGGAGCTGATCGGGCTCAACGTGCTCCCCGATCGGTGGACGTTCCAGGTCGTCGAGGAGTACGACGACGGGTACTACCGGGCCTGCCGCGACCTCGAGCGCGAGGTGCTCACCTCCCTCACGGGAGGCCGCCGCCACCTGCACGAACAGCAGATGAAGGACGACCGCCGCACGCACGGCCGGCCGGGCCACGAGGCAGGCCCCCCGAGCACGCCCCCGGCCGGCTCGTGAGCGGCGGATGTCGGACCCCTGCGCTAGAGTCGGACGCAGGCGAACAGATGTTCGATGGGAGTGGTGATGACTGACCAGGTGGAGCCGAATCCCGAGAAGGACCCGAGCGACTGGACGACCGGCGACGAGCCGATGACCGGGCCGCAGAAGTCGTACCTGCAGACGCTGGCGCAGGAGGCCGGGGAAGAGGTGCCGGACGGGTTGACGAAGGCGGAGGCGTCGGAGCGGATCGACGCGCTGCAGAAGTCGACGGGCCGGGGAACGTGAGGAGCTGAGCGTGGCGGGCCGGGTGGTCCGGGGATGCCGAAGGGCCGGGCAGAAGGTGATCGGCGAACTGCGGGAGCGTCGCGACAGCTGACCGCTCAAGCCGCCGCGGGCAGGGCAGCGCCCGTCACGCGGAGGAGGAACTCGGCGTTCGAGCCGGTCTTGCGGAGCTGGTCGAGGAGCTGCTCGATCGCGTGCGGCCCCGGCAACGCGCGCCGAACTTCGCGCATCGCCGCGAGTTCGCCCGGGGTGACCAGCAGTTCTTCGCAGCGGGTGCCGGACGCGGCCACGTCGACCGCCGGGAAGACGCGGCGCTCGGCGGCCTTGCGGTCGAGCTTGAGTTCGGCGTTGCCGGTGCTCTTCAGCTCCTCGAAGAACACCGTGTCGGCCAGGGAACCCGTCTCCACCAGGGCCGTGGCGACGATGGTCAGGGACCCGCCGCCCTCGACGTTCCGGGCGGCCCCGAGGATCCGCTTCATCGGCTGCAACGCCGCCGCGTCGACGCCGCCGGACAGCGTGCGGCCGGAGGGGCGCGCCGACAGGTTGTAGGCGCGGCCGAGCCGGGTCAGGGAGTCGAGCAGGAGGACGACGTCTTCGCCCTGCTCCACCAAGCGTTTCGCGCGCTCGACGGTGAGTTCCGCCACCGCGACGTGTTCGGCGGGCGGCCGGTCGAAAGTGGACGCGATCACTTCGCCGCGCACGGTCCGCTGCAGCTCGGTGACCTCCTCCGGCCGTTCGTCGGCGAGCAGGACCAGCAGCCGGCAGTCCGGGTGGTTGACCGACAGGCCGTGCCCGATTTCGCTCAGCACCGTGGTTTTCCCGGCTTTCGGCGGCGAAACGACGAGGGCGCGCTGCCCCCGGCCGAGCGGGGTGACGAGGTCGATGACGCGGGACAGCAGCCGCGCCGGCGTGGTTTCGAGCAGCAGCCGGCGGTCCGGGTGCACCGGGACGAGGTCGGCGAACCGCGGCCGCGGTTCGGCCGGGTCGGCCCCGTTGACGCTGGTGATCTGCTCGGTGGTGCCGGTGATTTCGTCGCCCGGCCGCAGGTTGTGCTTGCGGACGAGGGCGAGCGGGAGGGCGACGTCGTCGGGCGCCGCGCGGTAGCCGGGCCGGACGTAGGGGGTTTTGCCGGACAGGTCGAGGATTCCGTGGAAGGACATGGGTGTCTCCTGATGAGGTGATCGGCCCGCGCGAAGACGGCGGTGGCCGTAGCGAAAGGAAAGAGGCCGAGTGGCCTGGATCCGAGGGAGCTGCCTCCGGGCGGCCGAGGGGCCGGCATCCGCGAGGAGCACCTCCACTGTAGCGAGACATCTCACGAAGCACAACGGGTAAGACGCGGTGGCGGTGGGTAGTCCACCGGAGAAGCCCGCCGAAACGGGGGAACCGCGGCTGACTGATGGGAGCGAATCGTGTATCGACAAACTCCGGAAACCGGCGTCGATACGGGCGAGCAGATCGACGCCGACCAAGCCGGGACCACGGCACCCGAGCGCACCGGCGCCGGACCCGTGGTCGCCCCGGCCTTCGAAGAACTGGCGCCGGCCCTGCCCAACGAGATGGCCGGTCTGCGCCGCAAGCTGATCCAGTGGCTGAACGAGCTTCCGCTCGACCCGGACAGCACGCACGACATCACCCTGGCGACGTACGAGGCCCTGGCGAACGTGGCGGCCCACGCCTACCCGGACGGCCACGGCTGGGCCCGCCTCCAGGCCGGCCGATCAGGCGACACGGTCACGGTGACGGTGACGGACACGGGTTGCGGAATCCCGGCAACCCGCCCCCGCACGGCGGGCCTGCGCACCTCGGGCGGCCGCGGCCTGCTGCTGATCGACCAGGTGACGGACCAGTCCGAAATCGACAGCAGCGCCCAGGGGACGGCGGTCCGCATGACATGGCGCCCGCCCGCCCTCCGCAACGCCGACCCGGCCTGAGCAATCGGGCCCGCCCGCCGGCTCGGGAAGACCAGCCGGCGGGGGCAGCAACTCCGCCCCGGCGAACCTTCACCCGCCAGTGGCGATCCAAGCCGGCCGAACCCGGCCAACCCCCTGCCGCACCAAGGCGGCCGCGCCCCACCCTCGCGGGCGCGGCCGCCCCGGCACCCCTCGGTTCCCGCCCCCCTCAAGCCACCTCGGCGAGCCGCACCAGCCGGTTGCGCGGGTACGAAACCAGCTCCCGCTCCTCGTCCGTGGTGAAGATCTCGACGGAATCCTCCCGCACCTCCGCCGAAGTCACCTGCAGCTGCCACGCGGGCAGCCCCGGCGCCGGCTCGTGCCAGAACCACTGGCCCTTGGTGAGCTGGTGCGCCGGGACCGTCGCGTCGTCCGTTTTCATGTGCTGAGGCTATCCGTCACCACCGACAGTTTCCGCACGGCCTCGGCCGGGCCGGCGTCCACTGTGATCACCGCCACCGGCTACCCCACCGCGCAGGTCACCGTGGGCGGGGTCAGGTTTCCGCCGTGCTGGACCGTGAAGCCGATGACGTTGCCGCTGCCGTTCGGCCTCGCCGTCAGCACGTAACCCGTGCTGTCCCACGTTCCCGTGTAGTTCCAGCTGCCGATCACCTTCTGCGGGGCGTGGAACGTGATCGTGAGGACCCAGTTGTTCGTCCCCGACACCGTCACCTGGCCGTTGAACCCGACGTTCCACTCCGCCGTCTTCAGGTAAGCCGCCGAGCAGGGTGCCGGTGAGGCCGTGGTGGTCGTCGGCGTGGTGGTGCCGCCGTCCGGGGGCGTGCCGCCGTTCAGCGCGTCGAGGACCGCCGTGTACGCCTCCTTCTTCTGGCCGTTTCCGTCGAACAGCAACGGGGTCGCCGACGCCCGCCACGAATCCGTGTCGCGGATACCCCACGTCGTCATGCCGGTGCAGCGCGCGACCGCCATGCACGCCTGCGTCACCGTGCGGAAGTTGTTCGCCTGCGCCGTTCCCGAGCCCTCGACGTCCAGCTCGGTGATCTGCACGTCGACGCCGAGGTCGGCGAAGTTCTGCAGGGTCGTGCGGTAGGTGGACGGCACCGGGCTGTTGCTGTTGAAGTGCGACTGGAAGCCGACGCAGTCGATCGGGACGCCGCGGGCCTTGAAGTCCTGCACCATGCGGTACACCGCCTGGGTCTTCGCCTGGTTCCAGTCGTCGGTGTTGTAGTCGTTGTAGCAGAGCTTCGCGTCCGGGTCGGCCGAGCGCGCGGCGCGGAACGCCGCCTCGATCCAGTCGTCGCCGGTGCGCTGCAGGTTCGAGTCGCGCCGGGCGCCCGAGCCGCCGTCGGCGAACGCCTCGTTCACCACGTCCCAGGCGTAGATCTTGCCCCGGTAGTGCGACGCCACCTGCGTGATGTGGTTGAGCATCGCCTGCCGCAGCGCAGAACCCTCCATGCTCTGCATCCAGCCCGGCTGCTGGGAGTACCAGGCCAGCGTGTGCCCGCGCATCCGGGCGCCCTGGCTCGCCGCCTGGCTGACGATCCGGTCCGCGTTGGCGTAGGAGAACTGGCCCTGGGACGGCTCGGTCGCGTCGATCTTCATCTCGTTCTCCGGCGTGATCATGGAGAACTCGCGGCTCAGGATGCCGGTGTAGACGCTGTCGGACAGCTTGCTCGCCGACACCGCCGTGCCGAAGTACCGCCCGGTCCGGGCCGCCGCACCGCCCAACGTGGTCCCGGACGGCGGCGTGGACGTCGTCGTGGTGGGAGTGGTGGGAATGGTCGGCGTCGTCGTGGCCGGGCCGCCGCTGTTCAGGCCGAGGAAGGTGATCGCGTACGCCACCATCCCGTTCTGCGGCAACGCGTGCCCGGCGCCCTGGACGCTGACGCCTTCGACCGGCGCCTGCGTGCCGGTGCCGCCGTAGCGGGTGCGCGTCCAGCCGGACTGCGGGGAGTCACTCGACGACGGCGTCTGGCTCACGCCCTGCAGGTTGGTCCACTGCTTGATCTCCTCCCCGAAGTTCGGGTAGCGCAGCGTGTCGTCGGCGGTGCCGTGCCACAGCTGCATCCGCGGGTACGGGCCGCTGCGCCCGCCGCTCATCTGCCGGGCCTGGTCGCCCCACTGCTGCGCGGACTTGGTGATCTGGCCGTTCGCGCACTGGCTGTTCCAGCTGGACCCGTCCGTGGTGCCGAAGCAGCCGGCGGGCACGCCCATGAACGCCGAACCGGCCGCGAACACGTCCGGGTACTCGGCCGCGAGCACGTTCGTCATCATCGCGCCCGAGGAGAACCCGGTGACGTACACCCGGGACGAGTCGACGTTGTAGCGCTGCTTGGCCCAGGCGACCATGGAGAGGATGCCGACCGGGTCGCTGCCGCCGCCGCGGGTGAGGGCCTGCGGCGAGGAGACGTCGAAGCACTGCCCGCTGCGGGTGGCTTCCGGGAACACGATGACGTACCCGTACTGGTCGGCCGCGGTGACGTAGTCGTGGGCGTAGCCGTTGAACACCGCCGACGCCGAACCGGTGCAGTAGTGGATCGCGACGAGCAGCGCCGGGCGCGCGGCGACCCGGTCCGGGACGTAGGTGTACATGTTCAGATTGCTGGGATTGCTGCCGAAGTCGGTGACCCGGGTCAGCGTGGCCGCGGACGCCGGCTGGGCCGCCACGACCAGCACGATGGCCGCGGCGATCGCCAGCACGGCGGCGGAGAGGGCCGTGAGGAGTCTTCGCACTCGAGGAATCCTTTCCGGGAGCGGGGAAGGAACTGCGATGATGGTTCGTCGCCGGTCCCGGCCGGTCAACGATTATCGGGATGTTTCGCCACCTTTCGAACGGCTCACCGATCGGCCGCGGCGCCCGGGTTCTGGCAGGATTCCGGGATGACCGAGCTCCTGCTGGGCCCGCTGCTGCGGCACGTGAACGCCGACTCGGCGACGATCTGGGTGGAGACCGCCGGTCCCTGCGAAGTCGCCGTGGCCGACGCGACCGCCCGGACGTTCGAGGTCGCCGGCCACCACTACGCCCTCGTCGTGCTGACCGGGCTCGAACCGGGGCGCAGCACGCCGTACGAGGTCCGGCTCGACGGCACCCTGGTCTGGCCCGAGCCGGGCAGTCCCCTGCCGCCGAGCCGGATCCGGACGCTCGCGCCCGGCGACCCGCGGTTCCGGCTGGTGTTCGGGTCCTGCCGCAAACCGCGGGAGCAGGACGCGCTCGGCCCGGACGCGCTCGCCGCGTACGCCCACCGGATGGCCGGGCTCGACGAGGCCGAATGGCCGGAATCGCTGCTCCTGCTCGGCGACCAGGTCTACGCCGACGAAACGACCGGCGCGACGCAGGAGTGGCTGGCCGGGCGGCGCGACACGAGCCGGCCGCCGGGCAAGGAGGTCGCCGACTTCGAGGAGTACTGCCACCTGTACTCCGAAGCCTGGTGCGACCCCGCGGTGCGCTGGCTGCTGTCCACCGTGCCGACGTCGATGATCTTCGACGACCACGACGTCCGCGACGACTGGAACACCTCGCAGGCCTGGCGCGAGCAGATGGCCCGGACGTCCTGGTGGCAAGAGCGGATCCGGGGCGCGCTGGTCTCGTACTGGGTCTACCAGCACCTGGGCAACCTCGGGCCGGACGAGCTCGCCGAGGACGACCTCTACCAGCACGTCACCAAGTCGGGTGAGGACAACGCCGCGGTGCTCCGCGCGTTCGCCGACCGGGCCGACCGGGAGGCGGACGGCGCCAAGGGCACCCGGTGGTCCTACCGGCGCGACTTCGGGCCGGTCCGGCTGCTGGTCATCGACTCGCGGGCCGGCCGGATCCTCGCGGGCGGGCAGCGGTCGATGATCGGGGACGAGGAGTTCCGCTGGATCGAGGACCAGGCCTCCGGCCCGTTCGACCACCTGCTGATCGGCACGTCGCTGCCGTGGCTGCTGCCCACGGCGCTGTCGGCGGCGCAGTCGGTGAACGAGCGGCTCTGCGCCCGGCCCGGGATCGTCGGGCGGGCCAGTGAGTGGTTGCGGCAGCTGCTGGACCTGGAGCACTGGCCGGCGTTCCGGACGTCGTTCGAGCGGCTGGCGAAGCTCATCGCCCGGGTCGCGGACGGGGGCCCGGCCTCGGTCAACGTGCTCTCCGGCGACGTGCACCACGCCTACGTCGCGCAGGCGGAGTTCCCCGGCGGCACCGCCGCGCCGGTCCACCAGCTGACCTGCTCGCCGGTGCACAACACCGTGCCGTGGTTCATGACCCGGCTGTTCCGCGCGGGCTGGTCGCGGCGGCTGACGCGGGTGAGCGAGTGGCTGGCGCGCCGCACCGGGGTCCCGCCCGCGCCCCTTTCGTGGCGCTGCGTGTCCGGGCCGCACTTCGGGAACGCGGTGATGGAACTGGACGTCGACGGGCGCACGGCCACGGCGAAGCTGGTGTGGCCGGAGGAGGACGGCGAGCCGATCCGGCTGACCTGAGGGTGGGTGCGCCGCGGCCACCCTCCGCCGCGCGATCCGGGTTAGCCTCGGATCATGGCCGCGGAAAACTCGCTCGGGGAGTTCCTGCGGGCCCGCCGTTCCCAGGTGGGCCCGCAGGAACTCGGCCTGCCCGCGGGCGGGCCGCGCCGGGTCGCGGGGCTGCGCCGCGAGGAGGTGGCGGTGCTGGCCGGGGTCAGCACCGACTACTACGTCCGGCTGGAGCAGGGCCGCGAGCGGAACCCGTCGGCCCAGGTCGTCGACGCGCTCGCCCGCGGGCTGGCGCTGGACGAGGAGGCGACGGCCCACCTGCACCGGCTGGCCCAGCCGGTGCCCCCGCGCCGCCGGCGCGCCCGGCGGCCGGAGCGGGTCAGCCCGAACCTGCTGCGCCTGCTGGACGGCTGGCCGGACACCCCGGCGGTGGTCCTCGGCCCCTGCCTCGAGGTGCTCGCGCACAACGCGCTGGGCGAGGCGTTGTTCGCCGGGCACACCCACAGCGGTGACCTGGTCCGCCTGGTGTTCCTCGACCCGGACGCCCGCGCGTTCTACCCGGACTGGGAGCGCGTGGCGGTCAACACGGTCGGCGGCCTCCGCGCGGCCGCCGGGATCGACCCGGACGACCCGCGGCTGATCGAGACGGTCGGCGAGCTGTCGGTCAAGAGCGCGGACTTCCGCCGGCTGTGGGCGCGCCACGACATCCGGCAGAAGACGCACGAGACCAAGCGCTTCCACCACCGGCTGGTGGGCGAGCTCGAGCTGAGTTACGAGGCGCTGACCGTGAACAGCGCGCCCGGCCAGCAGCTCATCGTGTACCAGGCCGAGCCGGGCAGCCCGTCGGAAGCGGCGTTGGCGCTGCTGGGCAGTCTCGCCGCTTCCTGAATCCCCGTTTCCTTCCACAATGGACGGAGTACTTCGTCGTGCCCGAAAACGCTGTCTGGTTCATCACCGGCTGCTCCGGCGGCCTTGGCCGGGCCTTGGCCGAAGCCGTGCTCGGCCAAGGCCTGTGTGCGGTCGTCACCGCCCGCGACCCGGCGCGAGTCGCCGATCTCGCCGCCGCGCACGGCGACCGCGCGCTGGCGCTGCCGCTCGACGTCACCGACCACGCCCAGGTCGTCGCCGCGGTCGAGCGGGCCGAAGCGGTGTTCGGCCGGATCGACGTCCTGGTCGGCAACGCCGGCTACGGCTACCTCGCCGCGGTCGAGGAAGGCGAGGACGCCGAGATCCGGAAGCTGTTCGACACCAACGTGTTCGGCCTCGCCGACGTCACCCGGGCGGTGCTGCCGGGCATGCGGGCCCGCCGCAGCGGGCACGTCGTCACCGTGTCGTCCCTCGGCGGTCTCGCGGCCTTCGGCGCCACCGGCTACTACCACGCGACGAAGTTCGCCGTGGAGGGGTTGTCGGAGTCGCTGGCCGCGGAGGTGGCGCCGCTGGGCATCAAGGTGACCATCGTCGAGCCCGCCGCGTTCCGCACCGGCTGGTCCGGGCCCTCGATGCGGCAGTCGGCGATCCGCATCGACGACTACGCCGAGACCGCGGGCGCCCGGCGTGAAGCGACGCTCGCCACCTACGGCCACCAGCCGGGCGATCCGGTGCGCGCCGCCGAAGCGATCATCGCCGCCGTCGGCAGCGACGAGCCGCCGCTGCGGCTGCTCCTCGGCCGCGCCGCCTACGACATCGCGACCGCCCGGCTCGGCACCCTCCGCTCCACTTTCGACACCTGGCGCGAAACCACCCTCGGCGCCGACTACCCCCAGGAGGAAACCCCGTGAAGACCGTCCTCATCACCGGTGCCAGCAGCGGCATCGGCCGCGCCACCGCGCTGCGGCTGGCCCGCGACGGCCACCACGTCGTGCTCGGTGCCCGGCGCGAAGACCGGCTGGCCGCCCTGGCCAAGGAGATCCACGACGCCGGCGGCACCGCCGACGTGCACCGCCTCGACGTCACCGACCGGGCCGACGTCGCCGCGTTCGCCGACACCGCCGTCGAGGCCCACGGCCGGATCGACGTGTTCGTCGCGAACGCCGGCGTGATGCCGTTGTCCCGGTTGGACTCCCTGCACGTCGACGAGTGGGACCGGATGATCGACGTCAACGTCCGCGGCCTGCTCCACGGGATCGCGGCCGTCCTGCCGCACTTCCGGCGGCAGGGGGGCGGGCACTTCGTGACGATCGCCTCCACCGGCGCGCACGAGGTGGTCCCGACGGCCGCGGTCTACTGCGGCACCAAGTACGCGGCGCGGGCGATCACCGAGGGCCTGCGGCTGGAGGCCGAGCCCGGCATCCGCGTGACGACCGTCTCGCCCGGCGTCACCGAGTCCGAACTGGCCGGCACGATCACCGAACCCGGGGCGCAGGAAGCGATGCGCGCCTACCGCGCGGTCACCCTGCCGGCGGACGCCATCGCCGGAGCCGTGGCGTACGCGGTCGGGCAACCGGACGACGTCGACGTCAACGAGGTCATCGTGCGGCCCACCGCGCAGCGGTAGCCGTTCTGCCGCGGCTCGTCGTGAGTGGTAAGGCGCGTTCTAACGCGCCTTACCACTCACGAGCGGGCGAGCGGGAGGGCGGGCGGGCTCAGCGCTCCAGTTCGGCGATGACGCGCGGGATCTCGGCCACCAGCTCGCGGGCCAGCAGGCCGGTGCTGCCGGTGTCCGGGATCAGCCGCTGGCCGGCCACCGCGTGGACGTGCGTCGCCCAGCAGGCCGCCTGGTCGGCGGCCGCGCCGCGCGCCAGGAAGCCGCCCGTCAGGCCGGCCAGCACGTCCCCGCTGCCCGACGTCGCCAGGCCGATGTGGCCGCTGCCGTCGCGCCACGTGCGGCCGTCCGGCGTAGCGACGACACCCATCAGGAGGACCACTCCCCCGTAGCGGCCGGCGATCCGGACCGCCGTTTCCCGGTCGTCGACGTCCTTTTCCTCGCAGCCGTCGAGGAACGCGGCTTCGACCCGGTTCGGGGTGAGCAGCACCCGGCCCGCCAACGGTTCCGCCAGGGCGGGGTCCCGGCTGAGCGCGCCGAGCGCGAACGCGTCGAGCACCACCTTCGCGTCCGGGGCGATGGCGGGCACCAGGCGCCGCAGCAGCTCTTCGGTTTCCGAAACGCCGGTCAGACCGGGACCGACCACGACGGTGGCGGCGTCGGGCAGCACGTCGGCCAGCCGGTCGGCGGCGTCCGCGGCGATCGCGCCGGAAGCGGTTTCCGGCAGCCCGAAGACCGACGACTCGGGCACCGAGACGCCGGTCGCCGTCGCGTGCCGTTCGGCGACCGCCAGCTGCAGCGTGCCGGCCCCGGCGCGCAGGGCGGCGGTGCCGGACAGCGCCGGCGCGCCCGGGACGGTCCGGGCGCCGCCGACCACGAGCACCGTTGCGCGGTCTCCGGTGCCGATCCGCCAGTCCCGCAACAGCGCGGGGCTGATCGGCTCAGGAGAGCTGCTGCGCGGCATCGTCGTCCGCCGTCGGCGGGGTGTCGGTGGCGTGCAGGTGGCCGACCTCCTGGGCCAGCACCATGGTGAACCCGCCGTCGCGGTCGCGTTCCCAGGCCGTCACCGACCCGTTCGGGACCTCGGTGGCGTCGGCCGCGCGCAGCAGGTCGGGCTCCGGCAGTCCTTCGAGGAGGTAGCGCAGGGCGAACACCGTCATCTCGTGCGCGGCCAGCAGAACGCGCTTTCCCGCGTGCTCCGCGCTCAGCTCGGCGAGCAGGGATCGCAGCCGCAGCACGACGTCGGCCCAGGACTCCCCGCCCGGCGGCCGGTAGTAGAACTTGCCCAGCCGCCGCTTGCGCCGCAGTTCGTCGGGCCACCGCTCGCGGACGCCGTGGGAGGTCAGCAGATCCAGCACGCCGAGCTCGCGGTCGCGCAGCCGTTCGTCCGGGACGATCGGCACGCCGCCGGGCGCGGCCAGCCGGGCGGTGTCCCACGCCCGGCGGTAGGTCGAGGTGACGACGAGGTCCGGCGGCCGGTGCGCGAAGAACTTCCCGGCGGCCGACGCCTGTTCCCGGCCCAGGTCCGTCAGCGGCACGTCGGCGTCGCGCTCGGCGATGTCGATCACGTCCGCCTCCGCCGCCTCCGCTTCTTCCCGCGCCACGTTCCCGGTGCTCTGGCCGTGCCGCAGCACACCCACCCAGTCCAAGTCGACCTTCACGCCGCCCTGGTTACCCCGCGGGACCCGCCGTCGAAACCCGGGATGGTTAGGCCCGCAAACCACTTGCGGCTAGGGTCGTTCCATGTCGCGAAGCCTCGACGCCCAGAACCGGCTGCAGCAGCTGGAGGCGATCCTCGGTGCGCCGTCCGGGCACCTGGGGCTGGCCGAGGTCCTCGCCGAGACCCTCCAGCGCCTGTGCGAGGTCATGGCCGTCGACACCGCGACCGTGCTGCGGTACCAGCCCAGCGGCCGTCAGCTCGTCGCGTTCGCGGCGGCCGGCATCGAGGAGGAAGTCCACCAGGGTGTCCGGGTGCCGGTCGGCAGCGGCTTCGCCGGCCGGGTGGCCCTCGAACGGGTGCCGGTCATCCTGGACCACGTCGACGAGACCACCGTCGTCAACTCCCTGCTCTGGGAACGCGGGCTGCACTCCATGCTCGGCGTGCCGATGATCGCCGGCAGCGAGCTCGTCGGGGTGCTGCACGTCGGTTCGGTCGCGCTCCGGCAGTTCGGCGAGGCCGACGTGGCCACCATGCAGCTGCTCGCCGACCGCCTCGCGATGGCGATCCAGGTGGAGGCCCTGGAAGAGAACCGCACCGCCACCATGGCGCTGCAGCGCAGCCTGCTGCCGAGCACCCTGCCCGAGGTGTCCGGCCTGACCTTCGGCGCGCGGTACGTGCCCGGCGCGGAAACCGGGCTGGGCGGTGACTGGTACGACCTGTTCACCCTGCCGGGCGACCGGCTCGGCGTGGTGATGGGCGACGTCTCCGGCCACGGCCTCGACGCGGCGGTGATCATGGGACGGCTGCGCAGCGCCCTGCGCGCCTACGCCCTCGACAGCGAAAGCCCCGCCGAGGTGCTCGCCAAGCTCGACCGCAAGGCGAACCACTTCGAGCACGGGGCGATGGCCACGGTGGCCTACGGGATCGTCGGGCCGGACCGCGAGGCGCTGACGCTGTCGCTGGCCGGGCACCTGCCGCCGGTGCTGGCGGCGCCCGGCGAAGCGGGCCGGCTGGTCGACGCGCCGCCGGATCCCCCCATCGGGTTGACCATCGGGGTGCCGGAGCGGCGGACGACCGTCGTCGAACTGCCCGAGGACGCGGTGCTGGCGTTCTACACCGACGGCCTGGTGGAGCGCCGGGACCGGCCGGTGGACGCCGGGATGGCCCAGCTGGCGGCGACCGTGCGCGCCGGTGACCCGGACCGGGTCTGCGCGCAGATCATGGCCGCGATGATCGGCAACCGGGCGGCCCAGGACGACGTCGCCCTGCTGGCCATCCGGCGCCTGAGCGTCCCGGCCGGCAGCTGACGCGGCCGGGACGGCCTCGGTCAGGACCCGGCGAGCGCCGCGTCCCGGGTCGGGAACAGCGAGAGGCTGTCCTCCAGCCCGGTCAGCTGGATCGGGCGCAGGGTGGCCCGGCCGGACGCGACGATCCGGACCGCGGTGCCGGTGCCGGCGTTGCGGTGGATCGTCAGCAGGGCGGTCAGGCCGGGCGAAGCGAGGAACTCGACGCGGCTCAGGTCGACCACCAGCACGGGCGGCTGCTCGGCCAGTGCCGCGTCGGCGGCCTGCACGAGGGTCGGCGCGGTGGTCGTGTCCACGTCCCCGGCGACCTCGAGGACGACCGCTTCCCCTTGCTCCGTTCTGGCGATCCGGAATTCCCCGAACGGCACAGCGGTGGCCGAGCTTTCGATGTGGGTGGGCTCGGTCATGACGTTTTCTCCTCGCCTTCGGCAGCTCCACCGGTCTCCGGTGGGCGTGCGTGATCACGAAGGCTGTCTGCTCAACCGCTGTCAATCATGCCTGCCCGGGCGACACGCCGCCGCGTCAGCACCCCTCGCGCTTTTCGCCACGTCCCCGAACAGGCAGGATGGGCACCATGAGCGAAAGGGACGTGACCGGGGACGCACTCGGCGACGCCACCGGCTCCGCGGGGTCGGTGGCGCTGGAGAGCCTGGACGGTGCGACGGTCCTGCGCGTCGCCGGCGCGCTCGACCTCGCACTCGCGCCGAAACTGCGCCGGCTGGCCGAACACGCGACCCGGCTGGGCGACCGGCTGCTCGTCATCGACCTCACCGGCGTCACCTTCCTCGCTTCGGCGGGCATGGCCGAGCTCGTCCGCGCGCACCGCGGCACCACCGCCTCGGCGCCGCTGCGGGTGGTGGCCAGCGGCCGGATCGCGCTGCGCCCGCTGGAACTGACCCGGCTGGTCGACGAACTCGCCATCTACCCGTCGCTGTCCGAGGCGCTGGTGCGCTGATGACGTCGCCGCCGGGGTTCGACGCCGTGCTGGAGGCGGTGCGCCGCGCCTTCGCCGCCGACGACGGCGCGCCGGCCGCCACCGCGGTCCGCCCGCTCGCGCCGGCCGAGGTGGCCGCGGTGCTCGGCGACCACGTCGCGCTCGCGGTGACCGACCGCGCGGTGCTCGCGGACCTGGTCCCGGGCGCGGCGATCACCGGCGCGATCGCCGTCGCCGCCGACGGTGGCCGGCACGGCGCGTTGGTCTATACCACCGCAGCCACCGGTGCGACGCCCGCCGCCCTCGCCGCCGCCATCGAGGCCGCCACCGCGGACCTGGCCGGCACGGTCCGGCGGCTGCGCAGCGAAGCCGCGGTGCTCGACGCGCTGCACTCCACCGGCCGCGAGCTGACCGCCCAGCTCGACATCGACCGGATCGTGCAGGACGCGACCGACGCGGCCACGAAGGCGACCGGCGCCGGGTTCGGCGCCTTCTTCTACAACCTGGTCGACGAGTTCGGCGAGTCCTACACGCTCTACACGATTTCCGGGGTGCCGAGGGAGGCGTTCGCCCGGTTCCCGATGCCGCGCAACACCGAGGTGTTCGCGCCGACCTTCGACGGCACCGGCACCGTCCGCAGCCCCGACATCACGAAGGACCCGCGGTTCGGCAAGAACGCGCCCCACCACGGGATGCCGGAAGGCCACCTGCCGGTGTGCAGTTACCTGGCCGTCTCGGTGCTCAGCCCGACCTCCGGCGAGGTGCTGGGCGGGTTCTTCTTCGGCCACCCGGAGCCGGACCGGTTCACCGCGCGCCACGAGTACCTCGCCGAGGGCATCGCCGCCTACTCGGCCATCGCGCTGGACAACGCCCGGCTCTACGAACGCGAGCGCAACCTCGCGACCGAACTGTCCCGCAGCATGCTGCCGGTCGCCCCGCCGACCCCGGGGCTCGACGTGGTCACCCGGTACCTGCCCGCGGCCACCGGCAGCAAGGTCGGCGGCGACTGGTTCGACGTCATCCGGCTGCCGTCGGGCGCCACCGCGTTCGTCATCGGCGACGTCGTCGGCCACGGCGTCACCGCCGCGACGGTGATGGGCCAGGTCCGGACGGCGGTCCGCAGCTACGCCCGGCTGGAGCTGCCGCCGTCGGAGGTGCTGCGCAACGTCTCCGAGCTGATCGGCGGGCTGTTCGGCGAAAGCTTCGTGACCTGCTTCTACGCGGTCCACCAGCCGTCCGACGGCACGCTGCGCTACGCGAACGCCGGCCACCTGCCGGCGATCATGATCCGCCCGGGCGAGCCACCCGAGCAGATCGGCGAAGCACTGGCGCAGCCGCTGGGGGTCGGCTCGGTGTTCCCCCAGCGGACGACCGGGTTCCCGGCGGGGGCGGACCTCGTGCTGTACACCGACGGGCTGGTCGAGAGCCGCACCCGCGACCTCACCCTCGGCATCGAATGGCTCCTGGCGGGTATCCCGGGCCTGCTGACCGCCGCCGACCTCGGCACGGCGTGGGACAAGCTCGTCGAGGAGCTGACCGGCGGACGGCACGACGACGACATCGCCCTGATCCACGTGCGCCACCGCGGAGAGGATGCCCCATGACGGATCCCCGCCCGCCGGGCGCGCCCGCTCCCCCGGTCTCGTTCCACCGGCGCACGGCCGCGGTGGCCGACCGCCTGCCGGACCTGCGCGAGGCGCTGGACCGCTGGCTGGCCACGCTGCACCTGGACGTCGAACGGCGGGAGGACATCGTCCTCGCCGGCTACGAAGCGATGGCGAACTCCGCCGAGCACGCCTACCCCGCCGGCGAAGCCGGCCCGGTCGACGTCCGGGCCGAAGCGCTGCCCGGGCGGCTCACCGTGACGGTCACCGACTACGGCACCTGGCGGCCGCCGGCGTCGACGAACGGGCTGCGCGGCCGCGGCCTGCTGCTCATCGACACCCTCGCCGACCACAGCGCCCAGGTGCACCGGGAAGACGGCACCACGGTCACCATGACGTGGCTGAACGGCGAAGCCCCGCTCGACTGAGCCTCGCACGCCCGGCAGCCTCGGCGGGGGTCGAGTATTCTCGGCCGGGGTCGCTTGAGCCGGGAGTGTGATGAGCGTCGGGGAAGAGGCCGGCCACCGGGCCGTTTTTCCCGGGACCAGCCGGATGGCCGCCCGGATGCGGGACTTCGACTGGACGTCGTCCCCGCTCGGCGAGCCGCGGGACTGGCCACCGAGCCTGACCACGGCCGTCCGGATCTGCCTCACCTCCCGCTTCCCGATGATCGTCTGGTGGGGACCGCAGCTGCGGTTCCTCTACAACGACGCCTACCTGCCGCTGCTGGGCACCAAGCACCCCGCGCTGGACAAGCCGGGGTCCGAGGTCTGGGCCGAGATCTGGCACATCATCGGCCCGATGCTGGACAGCGTGATGACCACCGGCGAAGCGACCTGGTCAGAGGACCTGCTGCTGCCGATGAACCGGCACGGCTACTGGGAAGAGACCTACTGGACGTACTCCTACAGCCCGGTGCACGACGACACCGGCGCCGTGCGGGCGGTGTTCACCGCGGTCTCGGACACGACCGAGCGCGTGATCGGCGCCCGCCGGCTGGCGACGCTGCGCGAACTCGGCGCCCAGGCCGGGATCGCCCGCACGGTCGGCGAAGCCTGCGAGCTGGTCGCCGGCCTGCTGGGCCACGCGGAGGCCGACGTCCCCTACGCCGCGATCCACATCCGCGGCGACGACGGCGAACCGGCGCTCGCGGCCGTCACCCCCGGCGGGGCCGGCGCGGGTGACGAGGCGGCGTGGCCGCTGAAGGAAGTGCTCGCCGACGGGATCCCGCGGACGGTGTCGGACGGGGTGTTCGGCGAGCTGCCGGCCGGCAGCTGGTCGACCCCGCCCGCCGAGGCGATGGTGCTGCCGCTGCCCGGTGACGCCGGGGACGCGCCCACCGGGGTGATCGTGCTGGCGGCCAGCGCCGGGCGGGCGCTCGACGAGTCCTACCGGACGTTCCTCGGGCTGGTCGCCCAGCAGACGACGGCGCTGGTCAACGGCGCGATCGCCTACCAGGTCCAGCAGCAGCGCGCCGAGGAGCTGGCCGCCCTCGACGCGGCGAAGACCACGTTCTTCGCCAACATCAGCCACGAGTTCCGGACCCCGCTCACGCTGATCCTGGGCCCGGCGACCGAACTCCAGGAGACCCTCGGCGACGCCGGCGACCGGGTGCGGGAGGAGGTCGACGTCATCCACCGCAACGCGCTGCGGCTCGGGCGGCTGGTGAACACCCTGCTCGACTTCTCCCGGATCGAGGCGGGCCGGATGCAGGCGCGGTTCGAACCGGTCGACCTCGGGACGTTCACCGGGGAGCTGGCGAGTGTCTTCCGCGCCGCGGTCGAGCGGGCCGGGCTGGTGTTCGAGGTCGACTGCGGCCCGCTGCCCGAACCGGTGCACGTCGACCGCGGGATGTGGGAGAAGGTCGTCTTCAACCTGCTGTCCAACGCGGTCAAGTTCACCTTCGACGGCGCGATCCGGGTCAGTGCCGGCCTGGACGGCGGGGACGCCGTGGTCGCCGTGTCCGACACCGGCACCGGGATCGACGCCGCCGAGCTGCCGCGGCTGTTCGAGCGGTTCCACCGGATCCCGTCGGCGCGGGCGCGGTCGAACGAGGGCAGCGGGATCGGCCTGGCGCTGGTGCGCGAGCTCGTCGGCATGCACGGCGGCAGCGTCGCCGTGGAAAGCACGCCGGGCGCCGGGACGACCTTCCGGGTCCGGGTGCCGCTGGGCACCCGGCACCTGCCCGCCGAACACGTCGTCGCGGAGCCGTCTTCCGGCGGGCTCACCGCGGAGACGGCGGACCCGTACGTGCAGGAAGCCCTGCGCTGGCTGCCCGACGGCGACCAGGCCGTCCGGCCCGCCCCCGCGGTGGCCGCGGGCGCCCGGGTGCTGGTCGCCGACGACAACGCCGACATGCGGGACTACCTCGTCCGCCTGCTGCGCGACGACTACGCGGTGACCGCGGTGCGCGACGGCGTCGAGGCGTTCGCCGCCGCGCGCGCCGAGCCGCCCGAGCTGATCATCAGCGACGTCATGATGCCGCGGCTGGACGGCCTCGGCCTGCTCACCGAGCTGCGCGGCGACGCGCGCACCGCCGCCGTGCCCGTGCTGCTGCTGTCCGCGCGGGCCGGGCAGGAGGCGGCCGTCGACGGCCTGGCCGCCGGCGCCGACGACTACCTGGTGAAGCCGTTCTCGGCGCGGGAGCTGCTCGCCCGCGTCCGCACGACCGTCCAGCTGGCGCGGCTGCGGTCGCAGCACACCCGGTGGCGCGCGGCGATGATCGAGTCCCTGCAGGAGGGCTTCTTCGTCTGCGACGCCGACGGCCGGGTCGTGGAGATCAACACGGCGTTCACCGAGCTGCTCGGGTTCGGCGGCGCTGACCTGCCCTACGCCCCGCCGTTCCCGTGGTGGCCGGACCCGGCCGCCGAACCCGCCGCCTTCGGCCAGGTCGCCGGCGCCTTCGGCGGGGCGTGGGACGAGCCGGGGGGCAGTTTCGTGCTGCCGATGCGGCACCGGGACGGGCACCGGGTGTGGGTCGCGCTCGCCTACAGCCAGCTGCACGACGACGAGGGCCGCCGCCGGCTCGTCGGCACGATCCGCGACGTCACCGCCGAGCGCTACGCCGACCAGCGCGAAAGCGCGCTCGCCTCGATGAACCAGCGCCTCGCCGGGATCAGCGGGACCCCGGAGGTGCTCCGCACCGCGCTCGACCTGGTGCGCGAGCTGTGGGACGCCCGGCGGGTCCTCGCGGTGACGTGGCCGCGGGACGGCGAGCCGGAGCTCGTCTCCACCGATCCCGGCGACCGGCGCTGGGCGGACCTCGCCGCGCCGCTGCGCGCGACGCTCGACGACGTCCGCGCGCTGCCGGCGTTGCACGCGACGCCGGCGGAGGGCGGTGCGGGCACCACGCTCGACCACCCCGGCGGCCGGCTGACGCTGTGGATCGAACCCGCACCGGGCCGTCCGCTCGGCACCGAGGACCGGACGCTGCTCGCGCTGCTGGCCGGGACGCTCGCGCACGCCCTGCGCCGCGCCCACCGCGACGACCGGCAGCGGGAGGTCGCCCTCGCCCTGCAGCGCTCGATCCTCGGCCCGGCCGAGCTGCCCGGCGGTTTCGCGGTGCGCTACGAGCCGGCGACCCCGCCGCTGGAGGTGGGCGGCGACTGGTACGACGTCATCGCGCTGCCCGGCGACCGGATCGGCATCGTCGTCGGCGACTGCGTCGGCCGGGGGCTGGCCGCGGCCGCGGTGATGGGCCAGCTGCGCAGCGCCTGCCGCGCGCTGCTGCTGGAAGCCAGCAGCCCGGCGCACACCCTGGCCGCGCTGGACCGGTTCGCCTGGCGGCTGCCGGGTGCCCTCTGCACCACCGTCTTCTGCGGGATCCTCGACCCGGCCACCGGCACGCTCACCTACAGCAGCGCCGGGCACCTGCCCGCCACCCTCGTGCACCGCGACGGCTCCGCGCAGGTGCTGGACGACGCCGGCAGCGTGCCGCTCGCCGTCCGCATCGCGGCGCCGCGGCCGGAGGCCACGGCGGTCGTGCCGATCGGCTCCCTGCTCGTGCTCTACACCGACGGCCTGGTCGAACGGCGCCGCGAGTCCCTCGACGACGGCATGGACCGGGCCACCACGGTCGCCCACGACACGCGCGACGCGGAACTCGGCGAGCTCGCGTCCGCGCTGATGGACCGGCTGCGCCCGGCCGACGGCTACGAGGACGACGTCGCGCTGCTGCTCTACCGCCGGTCGGTGCCCGCGCTGGACTTCGAGTTCGCGGCCCACCCGGACCACCTCGCCTCGACCCGCCACTGGCTGCGCGCGTGGCTGGCCAACGCGGCGCTCGAACCGGACCTCGCGCAGGACGTGCTCGTCGCGGCGGGCGAAGCCTGCGCCAACGCCGTCGAGCACGCCTACCTCGGCGGCGCCGGGGCGACGGCCCACCTGGCGGCCCGGCTCACCGGCGGGCACCTGGTCGTCACGGTGACCGACCGGGGCCGCTGGAAGCAGCCGCCGCCGGACAACCACGTACTGCGCGGCCGCGGCGTGCCGATGATGGAGGCGCTGACCGACTCGGTCGCCTTCCGGCACGACGCCGCCGGGACCACCGTCACGCTGGAATGGAGGATCGGTTCGTGACGACGGGACTCACGCTGGTCAGCGGCCCGGACGACGACGGCGACCGGGTGCTGGCCGTCACGGGCGAGATCGACATGAGCAACGCCGCGGAGTTCGGCTCGGCCCTGGACCGCGAGCTGGCGGCCGGCCCGGCGGTGACCGTGGACCTGACCGGGGTGACCTACCTCGACAGCGCGGGGGTCGCGGTGCTGTTCGACCGGGCGGGCGAGCACGACCTGCGGTTGCTCGCGCCGCGGCTGCTGGATCGGGTGCTGCGCGTGTCCGGGCTCACCCAAGTCGCGAAGGTGATGATCCGCTGAACGGTTGACCGCCGCCACACGGGGTAAGCGGGCGGTAGCGACGGCGGCCGGGTGGGTTGTGCTGCCGTCCGTCGCCAGGTGGCCCCGGCACCCAACCCACGACGTTCAGCAGCGAGCGACGGGCCGGAGTCACCGCCCCCTTCTCGTTCCGGTGTTGCGGAAGACGCGACAGACGCGGGTAAAGTGCTGCCGTTCCGTTGAAGCAGCAGCGGTCCGCAGCCGCAGCCACCCGGGACGGAGATGACCGCATGACCGGTGAACCGATCCGGGCCGAGCAGCTCGACGAGCTGACCGCCGCCATGGCCGATCTCACCGGCGCGCTGGAAGCCGAGCCCGGTGAGGCGGAAATCCTCGGCGCGGTCTGCGCCGAGGCCGTCCGCGCCATCCCGGGCGCCGACCTGGCGAGCATCACCGCGATCCGGGACGGCGAACCGGAAACCGCGGCCTCCACCGACGAACTCGCCGTCGAAATCGACCGCTTCCAGTACGCGGCGGGCGAAGGGCCGTGCCTGCGCGCGGCGGAAACCGGCGAGGTGGTGCGGCTCCCGCTGGCCACGGCCGGGGCGGCGTGGCCCGAATTCACCGCACGCGCGCTCGAACTCGGCGTCGGCAGCTACCTCGCCGCGCCGCTGCGCGTCGACGAGCACCTGTCCGGCGCGCTCAACCTGTTCGGCTACGGCGGCCACGGCTTCGCGGAGACCGACTCGCGGCTGCTGGAGCTCTACACGACGGTCGTCTCGTTCGGGCTGCGGACGACGCGGCGCTACCACCGGGCCCGGCAGCGGGCCACCGAACTCGAGGCGGCGATGCGGTCGCGGGCGGTGATCGAGCAGGCCAAGGGCATCCTGATGGCCGTGCACCGGATCAGCGCCGACGACGCGATGAAACTGCTGGTCACCGAATCACAGCGGTCCAATGTGAAGCTCCGGGACGTCGCGACCCGGTTCGTCGTGGACCTGTCCTCGGCCCGCTCCCCCGGCTGAGGCGCTCAGGCGCTGCGGCGGGCCGGGAACGGCCAGGTGAGCGTGAAGACGGTGCCGTTCTCGGTCGAGCGGAGGTCGAGCCCGTCCACCAGGGCCTGGATCAGGCGCAGGCCACGGCCGTCGTCGGCGCGCTCGGCCAGCGTCGCCCACCGGCCCTGGTCGGCGACGGTCACGATCAGCACGTCCTGGTCGATCCGCGCGCGGACGTCGATCAGCCCCGGTTGCCCGTGGTAGGCGTGGTCGAGCACGTTGGCCATCGCTTCCCAGCAGGCGAGGACGACGTCGTCGGCCTGCCGCCCGACCTCGTCCCCGGCGCGCCGCCGCAACCACGAGACCAGGTGCCGGCGCAGGCTCGGCAGCGTGCGTGGCGAAATCGTGCCGCGGTACCGCCATCCGTCCGATCCCGGCTCTTCCACGTTCACCTCCTCGGGGGATTTCAGGTTTGCTACCCACGAGTTCGGATTCTCAATCACCGCGAGCGGCGTCCTGGCGCCGTTCGGACCTGGTGCCCGCCGGGGCGGTCGTGATCGGATGGGCGGATGATTCGGTCGACGTCGTCCGTGGTGCTGTGCGCGGTGCTCGCCGCGACCCTCCTGCCCGCCCCCGCTTCCGGCGCCACCACCGTGGCGCCCGGACCAGGGGCTGTGTCGCACTTCGGCCTGGCCCGCAAGGACTGCCTCGGCACCGCGCGGAACACCACGAGCAAGGCGTGGTTCACCGTGGCGGGCGGCGTGCTCTCCGACGTCTACGCGCCGGTGATCGACAACACGAACGTCGAAACGCTGCAGTTCGCCGTCACCGACGGGCGCAGCTTCACCGACCTGCAGGCCCGCGACATGACCTACACGGTCCGCACGAGCGCGGGCGGGATGGCGTGCGAGGTGACGTCGACGCCGCGCAGCGGGCGGTACCGGCTGGTCACCGAGTACCTGGCCGACCCGGCCCGGACCGGCGTGCTCATCCGCACCCGGCTGGAACCGCTCGGGGGTTCCGGGCGGGACCTGAAGGTCTACGTGCGGTTCGACGCGAGCATCAACGGCAACGGCGGGGGCGGCCCGGCGAACGGCGGCGGGGACACGGCCACCGTGGACGCGGCGACGTCCGCGCTGGTCAGCGCCGACGCGAACACGGTGTCGAGCGCACCCGCCCGCGACTACGGCACCCCGCTGGCCGCCGCCCTGCGCGCCGACCACCGGTTCCTGGCCACCAGCAGCGGGTTCGCGGGCACCGCGGGCGACGGGCTGGCCCAGCTGGACCGCGACCACCGGCTCACCGACACCACGCCGTCGGCGGTGCAGGGCAACGTCGTGCAGACCGCGCAGCTGGACCTGCAGCCGCGCCGCCCGGCCGTGCTGGCGCTGGGGTTCGGCACGGACGCCCGGGCCGCCGTCGCGACGGCCGGCGCGAGCCTGCGCACGCCGTTCGACCAGAGCTACCGCCAGTACGCGCGTGAGTGGCGGGACTACGACAACGGGCTGATCCCGTTGCGGGGCAAGGACCCCTACGCCTACTACCAGTCGGTCAACGTGCTGAAGGCCAGTGAGGACAAGACGTTCCCGGGTGCGGTCGTGGCGTCGCTGGGCAGCCCGTGGGGCCAGGCGGTGTCCGCGGGCGACGCACCCGGCGGCAAGCCGGTCTACTTCGGTTCCTACCGCGAGATCTTCGCCCGCGACCTCTACGAAAGCTTCTCCGGGCTCTTGGCCGCCGGCGACCGCGAGACGGCGCGGGCGAGCGTCCGGTGGCTGTTCTCCCGCCAGCAGCAGCCGGACGGCCGGTTCCCGCGCAACTCCCTGCTCAACGGCAAGAAGGCGCCCGACTCCGGCGGTGACCAGCTCGACGAGAGCGCGTACCCGATCCTGATGGCGTTGCAGGCCGGCCTCGACCGCGACCGCACGCTCTACACCGGCCACATCCGGGCGGCGGCGGACTTCGTCGTCGCGCACGGGCCGGCGTTCGGCTCGGAGCGCTGGGAGGAACAGGGCGGCTACTCCCCCTCGACGATCGCCGCCGAGATCGCCGGGCTCGTCGCGGCCGGCGTGATCGCCGACCGCAACGGCGACAGTGCCCGCGCGAACGTCTATCGCGCCACCGCGGACCACTTCCAGCGCAGCGTCAAGGGCTGGACCGTGACGCAGAACGGGCCGTACGGCGGCCGGTACTTCCTGCGGCTGACCAAGAACGGCGATCCGAACTCGGAGTACATCTACAACCTGGGCAACGGTTCGGTCGACGCGGACCAGCGCGCGGTCGTCGACGCCGGGTTCCTCGAGCTGACGCGCCTCGGCGTGCTGCCGGCGAACGACCCGGACGTCGCCGCGTCGCTGGCCGTCGTGGACCGCGTGATCAAGCGCGACACCCCGGCCGGCCCGGGCTGGTACCGCTACGGCACGTCGGCGGCGGGCAGCGAGGACGGCTACGGCGACTGCTACGAGCCGGACCCGACGAACTGCGGCCCGACGGGCGCACCCTGGCCGTCGACGAACACCGGGTCCGGTCACCTGTGGCCGGTCCTCGCGGGCGAGCGCGGCGAGCAGGCGGTCCAGACCGGCGACCGGGCCGGAGCGGCGGCGCTGCTGCGCGCGATGCGGGCCCAGACGAACGGGACCGGCCTGATCCCCGAGCAGATCTGGGAAAACCCGGCGCTGCCGGCGTCGCCCTACGGATCGGACCCGCGGACGGCGTCGATCGGCTTCACCCCGGGCCAGTCCGTGGGCTCGGTGGCCCCGCTGAGCTGGGCGCAGTCGCAGTCGGTGCGCCTGGCCCGCGCCCTCGACGACGGCCGTCTCCCCGAACAGCCCGCCGAAGTCCGCTCGCGGTACGCGTCCGCCCCGCCTGCTTTGGCGGTCACGCTGGACGCGCCGGGCTCGGTGTCCACCGCCACGGCCCAGGTCACCGGCACCGCGCCCGCCGGCAGCCGCGTCGACATCGCGGTGTCCGCCACCGACGCAGGCACGACGACGGTGCTCTCGACCCGGGCGACGGCGGCGGGCACGTTCACCGCCACGGTGCCGACCCCCCTTGGCGCGAACGTCGTCACCGCAACCGCGACCGGCGCGGGAACGGGCTACGCGCAGAAGACGATCAGCTCGGACTTCGTCACCGGAACGGTGCTGCTGGACACGACGGACCCGGACGGCGACGACAACGGCCCGGGAACGTACGCGTACCCGACGGCGGGCGACTTCCACGCGGGCGCGTTCGACCTCCAGCGGTTCCAGGTCATCGACTCGGGCCCCACCCTGGTGTTCCGCGCCCAGGTCCGCGACCTGACCCCGACGTTCGGCTCCCCCCTGGGCGCCCAGCTGCTGACGATCTACGGCCACGACCCGGCCGCCGCGGCGACGTCGACGGCTCCGCCGTTCCCGAGCCGGGCGTACACGATCGCCCCGCAGGACGCGTGGAGCCGCCGCATCGAGGTCCAGGGCTTCGCGGAACCGGCACTCGTCGACGCTTCGGGTGCGGCGCTGGCAACGCCGTCGGTCCAGGCGTCGCAGGCCACGAGGTACATCACGGTCAGCGTGGCGAAGGCGGCCTTCGGCACCCCGGGTCCGGGCTGGACGTTCGCGGTGGTCCTGACCGGCCAGGACGGCAACTCCCCGGACCAGGCCCGGCCGTTCACCCCGACAGCGGGCCAGTACACCTTCGGCGTGTGCGCGGCGGGCGGCACGGCACCGATCTGCGCGGCGGACCCGGCGACGGCCCCCAAGGCGTTCGACGTCCTGACCCCGTCCGGCGTGGACCAGAAGCAGGAGCTGGACCCGACCCGCGGCCCGGTGACGGTGCGCGGGGTGCCGGTGGGCTGACAGGCTGGCGGAATGATCGACGAGTTCGCCAAGGACTACCTGCACGGCGACCTGCGCGAGGTCCGCGAAGAGCTGCTGGGCAAGCTGGACGGCCTGGCCGAGTACGACGTCCGCCGCCCCTTGACGAGGACGGGGACGAACCTGCTCGGCCTGGTCAAGCACCTGACGTTGACGGAGGCCAGGTCCTTCGGCGAGATCTTCGGCCGCCCGTACCCGGAGCCGCTGCCGAGCTGGGACGATCCGGCCGCACGCGGCAAGGACATGTGGGCGACCGAGCACGAGCCGCGCGACCGGATCACCGACGCCTACCGCCGGGCGTGGGCCCACTCCGACAAGACGATCACCGAGCTGCCCATCGACGCCGAAGGCCACGTGCCCTGGTGGCCCCGCCCGAACGTGAAGCTCTTCACCATCCTGGTCCACGTGCTGACGGAGACAAGCCGCCACACCGGCCACGCGGACATCCTGAGAGAACACCTGGACGGCAAGACGGCGACAGCGGCCCACCGGGACGAAAGCTTCTGGGCGGCAAGGCACGCAGAGATCGAGCGAGCGGCCCGGGCCGCACGGGGTCCGAAGTAGACAAAGCCACGACCCGGCCGGGGACGAAGACCCGGCGGATCTGCGCGTGCCAAGCTGTCCGTCGTGGACAACGCTACCGACGAACCGGCCCGGGCGGGTTACCGGCGGTCGGCCGGGTCGCCCCGCGGCGAAGCCCGGCGCCGGGAACTGCTGGCGAAGATCACCGACGACGTCGCCGAGAACGGGCTCGTCGACTTCTCGCTGCGGCGCGCCGCCCGGGCGGCCGGCACCACGCACAAGGTGCTGCTCTACCACTTCGAAGGTGCCGAAGACCTCCTGCGGCAGGTGGTCTTCGCGCTGCGGGAACGGCGGATCGGCAACGCGCTGACCGCCGTCGCCGGCGAATCGCCGACGCTCGCCGGGCGTGTCCGGGCCGCCTGGGTCAGCCTGCGCGACGAGGAAACGCAGCTGCGGCGCGTCCTCGACCAGGCGATGGGCCTGGCGATGTACGACCCGGGCCGGTACGCCGCGCTCGGCCGGGGCGCGTCCCAGCAGTACCTGCCGACGCTGGTGTCGTTCTGCCCGCCGCACTGGCCGGAGCAGCGCAAGGTCGAGGTCGCCGAGATGATCCTCGCGACGCTGCGCGGTTTCCTCGTGGACCTGCTGACCAGCCCGGACGGCGACGGTGCGGCGGCCGGGTTCGCGGCGTTGCTGCGGGCGGTCGAGCGGGAGGAGGCCGCACCCTGATCCTCGACAGTTTGCGAACCACGTGGTTCACTTCTGCTCGAGTGACTTCTCTGGGAGGCCGAGATGCAGGTCGAGCTGTCCGCGGGCACCGTCGAGTACACCGACACGGGCGGGGCGGGCCCGGTCGTCGTCTTCGTCCACGGCCTCCTGATGGACGGCTCGCTGTGGGACGCCCCGGTGGCGGCCCTCGACGGCCTTCGCCGTGTGGTCCCGACACTGCCGCTCGGCGCGCACCGCCACCCGATGCGCGCCGACGCCGACCTGTCGATGCCCGGCGTCGCACGGCTGCTGGCCGAGTTCCTGGAGCGGCTCGACCTGCGGGAGGTCACGCTGGCCGGCGTCGACACGGGCGGCGCGCTGATCCAGCTGCTCATGGCGGACGGCGCGCCCCGGGTGAGCCGGGTGGTCCTGGCGTCGTGCGACGCGTTCGACAACTTCCCGCCCGGCCTCACCGGCAGGACGCTGTTCCTCGCCGGGAAGCTTTCGCCGCGCCTGTTCGGGCTGTTCGCGCAGCAGCTGCGGCTGCGCGCGGTGCGCCGTCTCCCGATCGCGTTCGGCCGGCTCACGAAACGCGGCGACGCCGCCACGGCTCGCTGGATCCGTCCGCTGCTGACCCGGGCGGACGTCCGCCGCGACACGGTCCGCGTGCTCCGGGCGGCCGCCGCCGCACCGGGAATCCTGGTGGAGGCGGCCGAGCGGCTGCCCGCTTTCGACCGCCCGGTGCTGGTCGCCTGGGCCGCCGAAGACCGCGTGATGCCGCCCGAGCACGGCCGGCGGCTGGCCGCCCTGCTGCCCAAGGGCGAGCTGGCCGAGGTGGCCGACAGCTACACGCTCCTGCCGCTGGACCAGCCGGCGGAGTTCGCCCGGCTGGTCCGGGAGTTCACAGCCGGCTGAGGCCGTGCAGGATGCGCTTCATCAGGTCCAGGTTCGGCCGGTTGCCGTTGCCGCGCTTGGTGGTGTGCACGGCGACGAGACCGCGATCGGCGAGGTCGGAGAGCAGCACCCGCGCGACGCCGAGCGGGAGGCGCCGGCGCGCGGCGACCTCGGCCACCGACTGCGAAGTGCGGCACAGCACGCAGATTTCCGACTCTTCCGCCGTGCTGCCCCGCGTCATGGCCCGCCCGCGCGCTGTGGTCGAGACCAGCGTCTCGACGGGAAGGTCACGCGTCGGCCGCGTCCGGCCGTGGGTGCGGAAGTACGGACGGACGAGTCCCGCCGCCCCTCCGTCTTCGAGCGCGGTCCCCCAGTGCACAGCCAGCTCCTCACGGCGATTAATCCTTGTCGGCGATTATTCGACACCGTGATCGACTCCTCCGCAATCGACCGAACAGGCTAACGGACGGTTAACTGCTGGTCAGGGTGGCGCCGTTGAACGACACCACCCAGGGGGAGGAAAATCATCCGGGGGGATTATCAGCGATCTGACAACTCCGCCGGCTTCCGCGCCCGCCGGGCCCTGGCCAGCAGGCGCCTCACCCGCCGGCCCCACCCCCGGGCGGCGGCGAACTCCTGCTGGACCTCGGCGATGCGCGCGCGGAGGTGGGCGTCGGAAATCATGGCGGCTCCTGCCCTGGTCGTCGGTGCCGTCACGGTGGACCGGGGCCGTTGGGGAAATCTTGCCCAGACCTTGCCGGGGCGTCGCCGATCCGCTACGCCTGGAGGCAGGGAGGGCGGGGACGTGGTGGAGCTGCGGGTGCTGGGCGCCGTCGAGGTCGTGGCCGGCGGTACCCGGCTCGACGTCGGGCCCGCACGCCAGCGCGACGTGCTGGCGGTGCTGATGCTCGACGCCGGCCGCGCGGTCCCGGCCGACCGGCTCGTCGACCGCGTGTGGGGCGAACGGCCACCCCGGCAGCCGAAGAACTCGCTGTACGCGTACGTTTCGCGGCTGCGCTCACTGCTGGGTGCCCTCGACGGGGTGACGATCGAGCGCGAGCGCGACGGCTACGTCCTCGTCGCCGACCCGCTGCTGGTGGACGTCCACCGCTTCGAGCACCTCGTCCGGCGCGCGAAGGCGACGGCGGACGACCACGCCGCGCTCGCGCTGTACGACGAGGCCCTGTCGCTCTGGCGGGGGACGCCGCTCAGCGAGCTGGATTCGCCGTGGGTGCACGGCGTCCGCCGCGAGCTGGAGCGCAAGCACGAGACGGCCGTGCTGGATCGCGACGACCTGCGGTTGCGCACCGGTGGCCACGCCGCCGTGCTCGCGCGGCCCGCGCCGGACGGCGCGAGCGGCGAACGGGCGGCGGCACAGCGGATCGAGGCGCTGTTCCTGGACGGGCGCCCGGCCGACGCGCTGCGGGAGTACGAAGCGGTCCGGGCACGCCTGGCGGACGAGCTGGGCGCCGACCCGGGCCCGCGGCTGCGCGGCGTCCACGAGCGGATCCTGGCGGGCGGCGGCCCGGAACCGCGTCAGCTCCCGGCCGCGGCGTCCTCGTTCTCCGGGCGCGCCGTCGAGCTGGCGGCGCTCGACCGGATGCTGGCACCGGACGGCGCGGTCGCGGTGGTTACCGGCGCGGGCGGCCTCGGGAAGACGTGGCTGGCGGTGCGGTGGGCGACCGACCACGCGAGCCGCTTCCCCGACGGCCAGCTCTACGTCGACCTCCGCGGGTTCGACCCGGCGCACGAACCGGTGCCGGCCGAGCGCGCGGTCCGCGGCTTCCTCGGCGCGCTGGGGGTCGCCGCGGCGTCGATCCCGCCGGAGCCGGACGGGCAGGGGGCGCTGTACCGGAGTCTCACCGCCCGCCGCCGGCTGCTGGTGGTGCTCGACAACGCCCGCGACACGCGGCACGTGACGCCGTTGCTGCCCGGCGGGTCCTCGTGTTCGGTCCTGGTCACCAGCCGCCACGAGCTGGGCGGCCTGCTCACCACGCACGGCGCGAGCGCGCTGCCCCTGCGGACGCTCGACGAGGACCAGGCGCGGGAGCTGCTGGCGCACAAGCTGGGCGCGGCCCGCCTCGCCGACGAACCCGAGGCGGCCCGCGAGATCCTGGACCGGTGCGGCGGGCTGGCGCTGGCGCTGGCGATCGTCGCCGCCCGCGTCGCGGTCCAGCCGGGCCGGCGGCTGGCCGCGCTGGCCGCCGAGCTGCGCGAGAGCCGGCTGGACGCGCTGGACACCGGGGAGCTGACCGCGAGCCTGCGCGCGGTGTTCGACGCCTCCGTTCGCTCGCTGTCCCCGGCGGCCGCGTCGGCGTTCCGCCTGCTGGGCCTCGTGCCGGCGGGCGACATCGGGCGCGCGGCCGCGACGGCGTTGCTCGGGGACGCCCGCACCCTGCGAGCGTTGTGCGCGGCGAGCCTCCTGGAGGAGCACCTGCCGGGCCGTTTCCGGATGCACGACCTGGTCAAGCTGTACGCGGCGGAGCTGCTGGACCCGGCCACCCGCCTGGCGGCGACGACCCGCCTGTTCGACCACTACCTGTCCGGCGCGGCGGCGGCCATGGACCTGTTCTCCCCGCACGAGCCGTACCTGCGCCCGCCCCCGCCCGGACCGGGTCCGTCCTTCGCGAACGCCCGGGAGGCGCGGGCGTGGCTGGACGCCGAGCGGGCCACGATGCTGGCGTTGGCCACGACCGCGCCGGAGACCTTGGCCGGCCACGTGGTCCGCCTGTCGGCGACGCTGTGGCGGTACCTGTACGTCGGGGCGCACCACCACGAGGCACTGACGCTCCACACGGCCGCGTCGGCCGTGGCGGGCCCGGGCACGCGCGAACGGGGGTTCGAGGCCCACGCCGTCGGCAAGGCCCTGATCTTCCTCGGCCGGTTCGACGAAGCCGCGTCACAGCTGGACGAGGCGCTCGCCCTGGCCGTGGCGCAGCGGAACGACGTGCTGGAAAGCATGGCCCGCAACAGCATCGCGACAATCGCGGACTTCCGGGGCAATCGCCCGGCGGCCCGCGAGCAGTACGACCTGGCGTTGGCGGCAGCACGCCGGACGGGCCACGCACTGCTGGAGGGAATAGCGCTGTGCAACATCGGAGAGCACCACCGCTGGTGCGGCGACCATCAGAAGGCACTGGAGTACCTGCACCGCAGCGGCCGGATAGCGGAGGACCTGGATTCGGCGGGCCTGGGCGCCCCGGTGCTGGCGGCGTTGGGCAGCGCGTATGCGGGATTGGGCCACGAGGAGAAGGCGGACGAGCATTTCCGCCGAGCCCTGGAGTTCGCCCGCGCGGGCGGCAACACGAACCTGGAGGTGACAGCCCTCAACGACCTGGCGGCGACGAAGAGCGGGGTTGAGGCGATTTCGTTGTACGGGAAGGTTTTGGAGCTGGCTCGCCGGTCCGGTCACCTCCGGGAACGCGCGGTGGCCCATCGGGGGTTGGGGTTGGCCCATCTCGGCGTTGGTGAGTCGGCTGAGGCTCGGCGTCATCTGGAGGCGGCGTTGGCGGCGTACGGCGAGTTGCGGGCGCCGGAGGTCGAGGAGATCCGGGAGCTGCTCGGAACGCCGGCGTGAGCTAGAGGCGGATGGGCTTCTTGTTCATGAATTCCTCGATTCCCAGCGCCCCCAGTTCCCGGCCCATCCCCGACCGCTTGATCCCGCCGAACGGCAAATCCGCCTCTGACCCTCCCGACTTGTTCACGTAAACCATCCCCGCCTCGATCCTCCGTGCCACCCGGGCCGCGCGCGGCCGATCCGTTCCGAACACGCTTGCGCCCAGTCCGAACGGTGTGTCGTTCGCCAGGGCGATCGCCTCCTCCTCGGTCTCCGCGCGGAACAACAACGCCACCGGCCCGAAGATCTCCTCGTGGTACGCCGCCATTGCCGGCGTCACGTCCGTCAGGACCGTTGCCTCCACGTACGCTCCCGGCCCCGGTACCCGGTGGCCGCCCGCGCGCAACGTTGCCCCTGCCGCGACCGCCGCCTGGATCTGTGCCGCCACTTCGTCCGCTGCCGATGCCGATGCCAGTGGGGGCAGGGTGGTCGCCGGGTTTGCCGGGTCTCCCGGGACGTAGTACTCCGTCACGCGCTTGGCGAACCGGTCCGTGAACTCCTCGTACAGCTCGCCCAGCACGATGATGCGCTTCGGGGCGTTGCACGACTGGCCGCAGTTGCGCATCCGGGCCGTGGCCGTCGTGCGGACCGTCTCGTCCAGGTCGTCGGTGTCCAGGACGATCAGGGGGTCCGAGCCGCCCAGTTCCAGGACGCACCGCTTCAGGTTGCGGCCGGCTTCGGCCGCCACCGCGATGCCCGCCTGCTCGCTGCCCGTCAGCGACACCCCGGCCAGGCGCGGGTCCGCGAGCATCCACGGGACCTGGCGGCTCGACGCGTACACGTTCACGTACGCGTCCTCGGGTACGCCGGCGTCGTGCAGCACGGCCTCGATCGCCGCCGCCGAACGGGGGCAGATCGATGCGTGCTTCAGCAGGATCGTGTTGCCCAGCACCAGGTTCGGCGCCACGAACCGGGCCACCTGGTAGCACGGGAAGTTCCACGGCATGACGCCCAGCAGCGCCCCGATCGGCTCCTTCGTCAGCACCGCCTCGCCGCCGCGGATCGGCAACGGCTCGTCCGCCAGCAGCTCCGGGCCCCGCGAGCCGTAGTAGCGGAAGATGTCGACGACCACGCCCACTTCGCCGCGGCCTTCGTTGATCCGCTTGCCCATCTCCAGCGTCATGATCGCGGCCAGCTCGCCGGCGCGCTCGGCGAACAGCTCCGCCGCGCGCAACACGACCGCGGCGCGCTCGGCGACCGGCCGGGCGCGCCAGGCGCCGTACCCGCGGTGGACCCGGTCGATCGCCGCGCGGACCTCCTCGTCGGCCGCGTTCGGGAGCTCGTCCACCAGCTCGCCCGTCGCCGGGTTGGTGACTGTATACAAAGCGGCCTCCTTTGCCGGACTACTGAATACTGTATACACTATTGAGGCACTGATCGGCACCCGCGCGGCGGTACCCCGCCACGCTTGATCGACTATCGTTCCCCCATGACGCTGGAACTCACCGGCGGACCCGAATTCGCCGCAACAGCCCCGAAAAACGCGCGTTGGTCGCGGCAGTACGCCGACGGCGCGATCACGTTCGCCAGCCCCGCGCGCACGACGGAACGCATGCCGCGGGTGTGGAGTGGCCGCGGGCTCGGCCTGCCCGAAGCCGAACTGGCGGCCTTCGCCGGGCAGTTGCGCCGCGTCATGAAACACGACGCCTACTGGGCCGCGCGGGCTCGGAATCCCCGCGCGGGTGACGCGAAACTCTGGACACCCGGCCGCTACGACGACGAAGACGGCTTCGTGTACTTCGCCGGTCCGTGCGCGCACGGCGGCCCGTGGCCGGGCTACCGGCCCGCGCCGGCGTTCACGATCGCGCTCCCCCACGTCCGCGGCCTGCGGATCCGGGTGGCCGCGTACCTGGCCGGATGAAAGCCGCGAGCGCGGGCACCGTCGCCGCGGTGGTGAGCGGGATACCGTCGACCGTCCACGCGCTCGTCACCGGCGGTGACGTCCTGGCGGCCACCCGCGCGGCGGGCACGCTCCTGCCGGGCCGACGCGACCGGCCCGGCGTCGCCGCCGGGCTGGTCGCGCACGTGGTCGTCTCCGCGGTCTGGACCGGCGTGCTCGCCGCCGCCGGCCGCCGCCACCGGCTGGGCGCCGGCCGCGGCGCGGTCGCCGGGCTGGCCATCGCGGCGCTGGACCTCGGGATCGCGGCCCGCGGCCACCCCGCCGTGCGGGGGTTGCCGCGCGGGCCGCAGATCCTGGACCACCTGGTGTTCGGCGCCGTCGCCGGCGCGCTCCTCGACCGTCCACAACGGACGGATCAGGGCACCACCTCGACGACGTCACCCGGGTGCAGCGAATTGTAGAACGTCACCGCGGCGCCGTGCGAAAGGTGCACGCACCCGTGGGACTTGACCTTCAGGCTGCCCTGGTGGAACGCGACCCCGGTGGTGGTGAAGAACACCGAGTACGGCATCGGCCCGTTGAACTGCTTGCTGTAGTGGTCGATGTCCTTGTACTGCACGTGGAACTTCCCCAGCGGGGTCGGGTACTTCGGCAGCCCCACGGTGATCGGGACGCCGCCGTAGGTGACGTTCCCGGCGCCGTCGGTCAGCCACGCGGTGTTCGAACTGCGCTGGACGCAGGCCTTCGCCTCGGCACTGCACGGCGTCGACGCCGCTTCGGCCGTTCCCGCGAACGCCACGGTCCCCGCCATCGCGGCGACCCCGCCCAGTAGTGCGATCATCCTCCGGTTCATCGTGTGCCTCCCGTTGTCGTTCGGCTACACGGTGAGAGTGCCCCGTCGAGCGATCTTCGAACCGGAAAGACCGGAACTCAGTTCTGCGGCTGCGAAAGCCCGAGGAACTCGGTCTGCTCGCGGTCGTAGCGGCGGGTCAGGCCGTTGCCGTAACGGTCCCACCAGTTCTGCGTGTGCCCGCCCTGGGTGGTCGTCGTCCCGCCGTAGACCTGGCGGTCGTACTCGACGCGCGCGTCGCGGAACTCCTGCTGGAACTGCTCCGGTGTCAGCCCTTGCGCGTGTTGGACCGCCGCGTCGGACAGCGTGCGCGAGCTGCGGACGATGTCGTCGCCCGCCATGTGGTTGAGGATGGCCCGGACACCGCCGGCGCCGCGCATGTGCGCGCCGGACATGACCGCGGCCTGGGCGCCGGGATCGGTGAAGTTGAGCGCGCCGGCCGTGCGCGCGTTCGCGGTCATCAGGTCGGCGACGACCGCGCGTTCTTCGGCGCTGCCGATCCCGTACTGCTCGCGCGCGGCGATGATCCGGTCGTAGCCGTTGTGCATGTTCTGCCGGAAGCCGTAGGCCTCGGGCACCCCGCCCTGCTCCCCCGTCGCCCCTTCGGACCGCATGATCGAGTCGACGACCCGGGGGTCGAGCTGCGGCGGCGCGGCGGCGGCCGCGCCACCCCCGCCGCCCTGTCCGCCGCCGTAGGCCTGGGCGACGTCGGTGTCGGCGGACCGGTAGCCGTCCGCGGCGGTCTGGACGTTCTGGTTCACGTTCGCCAGGAGGCCGAGCAGCTTCTGGAGGGCGCTGCCGAGCGTCGAGTGCAACGCGGTGTTCGCGGCGGCGACCCCGCTGCCGATCCCGGCGAAGGACAACGCGTCCAGCACCAGGCCTTCCAGGTCGCGGGTCGCGGAGAGGAAGGACGACCCGACGTCCTCGACCGCCCTCACGACCGCCCCCATTTCCGCGGTTTCGGCGCGGTAGGCCCCGGCACTCATGGTCTGCTCCCTCCGGACACCGGCTGTGCGCGTCGAGAATTCCCCACCACGCCCGCCGGGCCCACGGCCGAATTACCCACTGGTTGCGGCAGGACTGCCCACAACGGCGCTAAGGTCGGGAGATGAGCAAACCCGACGACGACCCGAACGTGGTCGAGGGCGAAATCGTCGACGACACCCCGACCGCGGCGATCGCGATCCCGTCGCCGCCGCTGCCGGATCCGGACTACAGCCAGGGCGGCGTGCCCAGCTTCGACTTCGTCCGGGACAAGATCGAGAACCGCTACACCACGTCCCTCGGGGCCGCCGACGTCGCCGGGCTCGGCACCGAGCACACCGCCGAGGCCCTCGACAAGCAGCTCGCCGACCGCGACCAGGCGGCCAAGGACAGGCTGGCCGAGATCCGCCGTTCGATGCGCGGCGAGTGACCCGGCGTCACGTCCGGCGCGCGGGGCTCGTCCCGCACTCCGGCGCGCCGCTGCCCCGGAGGAAGTGCGCCGCCGCGTAGCCCGTGCCGGCGCCGGCCGTGCCGCGCAGCCAGCGGTCGTCGCCCGCGGCGGGGGTGCCGTGCGTCCAGCACTCCGCCACGAACGTGCCGCCGTCGGCGACCCAGCCGACCCGCCGGCACGTCGACGCCGCACAGGACCGGATGTTCAGGCCGTTGCCGGTGCCGGTCACGACGTACGGCGTGGGCGCTTCCCGCGCGAGCAGGTCGCTGCCGCCGGCGGCGGGGTTCGGCGCCGTCGTGCCAGGAGAGTCCGCCGCCCCCGGCGACAGGCCGCCGAGCAGCAGGAACAGCAGGAAACCGGCGACGGCGGCCACGGCCAGCACCCGGATGAGCACACCGAATTTCAGTACGACGAACATGGTCGGGCCCCTTCCCCTCGGTGCCGTCCAGTGCCCTGCAAGTGTCGCCCTGGGCACACTCGCTTTGCAATTCCCACGACGGAATCCCAGGGCGGGACTACCTGTTCGGCGTAGCCTGTCCGTCAGAGGGATGCCCACCTGCCGAAACCGGTGCGGCAGGGGGTGTCGTCGCCCGCCGGTCGAGGGGAAGGGGTATCGTCCGCGGCGCGATGGGAAACCCACCACCAGCCTTCCCATCCTGAACGGCCCACACGTCAGAACGAAGGTCCCCATGGCCATCACGCAAGGCCCGATCGTGCCGCGCCGAAGGATCGCGGACACGCTCAAGAACCTGCGTGACGAATCCGGCCGCACCCTCGACGAGGTGGCCGAAGCGCTGCTGATCTCGACGTCGAAGCTTTCCCGGCTCGAGAACGCGCAGGGCAGCCCGCAGGCCAGGGACGTCCGCGACCTGATCCGCTTCTACGGGATCGAGAACACCCAGCTGGCCGACCGGCTGATGCGCTGGGTGAAGGCGTCCGGCCGGCAGGGCTGGTGGACCGACTACTCGCAGACCACGGCGACCCCCGGGCTCGACGCGCACCTCGCGTACGAGACCGAAGCGACGGTGGCCCGGATCTACACGATCCCGCTGCTGCCGGTGCTCCTGCAGACACCCGAGTACGCCCGCGCCCAGTATTCGACGCACGAGTCGTGGTGGTCGCCCGAGGAGGTCGACCGCCTCGTCGAGCTGCGCGAACGCCGCAAGGACGCCCTCGCCGAGCGCGAGGGCATGGACCCGCTGAAGCTGGTCGCGGTCACCCACGAATCCGCGCTGCGGCAGTTCGTCGGCTCCCGCGACATCATGCACGCCCAACTGGACCACCTGGTGGAACGGTCGACCGCGCCGAACGTCGAACTGCGCGTCTTCCCGTTCTCCCAGCCCCCGCTGTTCTCCATGAGCTGCATGTACGCCTACTTCGAGTTCGAGGACGAGCTCGACCGCGACATCGTGCACATCGAGACGCACGCCGGGTTCCGCCACATCGAGACCGCCGAGACGGTCGCCTACTACCGCGGCTACCACGACGCCCTGGTCGCCGCCTCGCTGGAACCCGACGAAAGCCGGGCCCTGATCCGCGAGGTCCAGGCCGGGCTGTCCGCCTGACCCCTCTTCTTTTCCTTCACGTTGGGACGAACGCATGGCTTTCGACTTCCCCTTTCCCGAAGACCTCCGGCTGCACCGGAAGCGGCTCGAAACCGACGGCTACCTCGTCGTGTCCGACGACGACCTGGGCCTGCCCGGCGCGCGCCTGCGCGAGCACCTCCTGCGCAGCTACTTCACCCAGGACGTCCTCCGCCGCTACCCCGGCGACATCCCCGCAGACCGGGAGCGGGCCCGGGACGTCGTCGAGTACGCGTGGCAAGGCGAGGACCTGACGCTGGCCGAGCACGCCGAAATCGCCATCGAGGACCGCGGTGGCCGCCCCGAACGCCGTGAGTACGCCCGCACGCCGGTCGCGGGCGATCCGCTGTTCGCGGCCTGGATCCGCGCCGCACTGGGTCTCGTCCCGGAAGGCCGCCGCCGGCCGCGGGGGACGTTCGGCGTCAACCTCTTCCGCACCTTCACCAACGTCGTGACGCGCCCGCACGCCGACGGCGAGGAGTTCGTCTTCGTCTACGTCGTGGACCGTGACGGCACCGGCGCGGAGACGACCCTGTTCCGGCCCGAAGACCCGGAAACCCCGGTCCACGCGCAGCGGCTCGAGCCCGGGCAGCTCATCGTGTTCGAGGACGCCCGGTTCCTGCACACCGCAAGCCCGCTGGTCGCCCCGCCCGGCCGCCGGGCCCGGCGCGACGCGCTCGTGTGCACTGTGGACTACCCGCAGACCTACGGCCTCGGCTGACACGCCCCGGGCTCACCTCGGCAGCCACCGCACCGCGACCGGCTGGTAGGCGGCGATGGCGAGCAGCCGGTGTTCGAACACCGGCACCCGGGCCGCCAGCCCGGTGAACCGGACCACCCGCTCGACGTTGCTGTCGGGCGCCGCGATCAGGCAGCCGGCGATCCCGCGCTCCCGGCACCGGGTGAACGCGTCCAGCACGCCGTGGGCGCCGCGGATCGACAGGAACTCCAGCATGCCGAGGTCGAGGGCCAGCAGGTGGGGCCCCGGCAGTTCGCAGATGGCGGCCTCGACCACCGTCGTCCACCGCAGCACCGAGTCGATGTCCAGCTCGCCCCGCACTTCGACGACCAGCACGCCGCCGGGCCGTTCCGAGGCGATGTCGTCGCGCATGGCGCCTCCCGGGAGCCGTCCCGTCCCGGGACCATCGTCCCACGTCACGTCAGGCTTCCGTAATACCGGCGTGGAATCATCGGGAGCCCGGGGAAGTTGTACCGGGGGCAGCACCACACGACGAGAAGGAGTGACGCCGTGACCACGTCAACCGAAAGGGCCGTCCTGGCCGGCGGCTGCTTCTGGGGCATGCAGGAGCTGTTCCGCCGTCAGCCCGGGGTGATCTCGACCCGGGTCGGTTACAGCGGCGGCGACGTCCCGAACGCCACCTACCGCAACCACGGCACCCACGCCGAGGCCATCGAGGTGATCTACGACCCCGCGCAGACCACGTTCCGCGACCTGCTCGAGTTCTTCTTCCAGGTGCACGACCCGACGACGAAGAACCGCCAGGGCAACGACATCGGCCTGAGCTACCGCTCGGCGATCTACTTCGAGAACGACGAGCAGAAGCGGGTCGCCGAGGACACCATCGCCGACGTCGACGCCTCCGGGCTGTGGCCGGGCAAGGTCGTCACCGAAGTCGCCCCGGTGGGCGACTTCTGGGAGGCCGAGCCGGAGCACCAGGACTACCTGCAGCGCATCCCGAACGGGTACACGTGCCACTTCGTGCGCCCGGGCTGGAAGCTCCCGAAGCGTGAGAAGACCGCCTGACCCCTTGCACCACGGAAGGCCCCTTCGCCGAGTCCCGGCGAAGGGGCCTTCGTCGTCTCGGCCGCAGGGAAGATCACCCGAACGGCGGTGACCCTGATCAAGTCCTCAATGGACAGTGGACACCGAGATCCCAATAGCGTCGATTGTCCCGTTTGGGATGTATTGCTACTTCCAAATAAGACCGTACGTTAGTCGCTTGTTCACGAGGCTTCGGCACCGGATCCTGATTTTCGTTCCACGGCACCATCTCTCGTCCCCTTGATCCGGCCCGGCCATGAACCCGGGTCTGGTTCACCCTGCCCGGAGGGAATTCCTCGATGGATCTGAGACGTCCTGTCGTCTTGGCAGCAACCGGCGTACTCGTCGGCGCGCTGTGCATCACCGGCACCGCACAGGCCCAACCCACCCCGAACGCCGCCCCGGCCGCCGCGCCGAGCGCCCTGGCCCAGGCCGTCTCCGCGGCCTCCGGGCTCGTGGCGAGCAGGCCGGCCGCGCTGCACGCCAGCGCGGACGACGTTTTCTCCGCTCAGAAGGCGATTTCCGCCACCAACGGGCTCCAGTACATCCCCTACGAGCGCAGCTACAAGGGCCTGCCCGTGGTGGGCGGCGACTTCGTGGTGGCGACCAACTCGACGGGCCAGGTGCTCGGGACGTCGGTCGCGCAGGACCAGACCATCAACCTCGCCACCACCGGCGCCAAGGTGACGAAGGCGGCCGCCGAGGCCACCGCGCGCAAGCAGCTGTCCGCCGTGGACAGCGTGAGCCCGGCCGAGCAGGTCGTGTTCGCCCTCGGCGCGCCGACGCTGGCCTGGAAGAGCACGGTCGTCGGCCACGACGCCGAAGGCCCGAGCCGGCTCGACGTCATCGTCGACGCCGCCACCGGCAAGGTCATCCACACGCAGGAGCACGTCCTGCACGGTGACGGCACCTCCGCGTGGAACGGCCCGAACCCGGTGCACCTCGACACCACGCACTCGGGCTCGACCTACTCGATGAAGGACCCGGCCATCACCAACACGTCCTGCCAGGACGCGGCCAACAACACCACCTTCAGCGGCCCCGACGACCTCTGGGGCAACGGCAACGCCACCAGCCGCGAAACCGGCTGCGTCGACGCGCTGTTCGCCGCCCAGACCGAGAACAAGATGCTCTCGCAGTGGCTGGGCCGCAACAGCTTCGACGGCAACGGCGGCGGCTGGCCGATCCGCGTCGGCCTGGCCGACGAGAACGCCTACTACGACGGCACCCAGGTCCAGATCGGCCACAACTCGCAGAACCAGTGGATCGGCTCGATCGACGTCGTCGCGCACGAGCACGGCCACGGCATCGACGACCACACCCCGGGCGGTATCTCCGGCAACGGCACGCAGGAGTTCGTCGCCGACGTCTTCGGCGCTTCGACCGAGTGGTTCGCGAACGAGCCGGCGCCCTACGACGTCCCGGACTTCCTCGTCGGCGAGCAGATCAACCTGGTCGGCTCCGGCCCGATCCGCAACATGTACAACCCGTCGGCGCTGGGCGACAAGAACTGCTACGACAGCTCCGTCCCCAACGGTGAGGTGCACGCGGCCGCCGGCCCCGGCAACCACTGGTTCTACCTGCTGGCCGAAGGCACCAACCCGAGCAACGGCCAGCCGACCAGCACCACGTGCAACAGCTCGTCGATCACCGGCCTCGGCGTGCAGAACGCGGTCAAGATCTTCTACAACGCGATGCTGCTCAAGACCTCCGGCAGCTCGTACCTGAAGTACCGCACCTGGACGCTGACCGCGGCGAAGAACCTCTTCCCGGGCAGCTGCACCGAGTTCAACACCGTCAAGGCGGCGTGGGACGCGATCTCCGTCCCGGCGCAGTCGGCCGACCCGACCTGCTCGGCGACCGGCACCGTCACGGTTTCGAACCCGGGCAACCAGTCGACCGTGACCGGCGCTTCGGTCAACCTCCCGCTGTCGGCTTCCGGCGGCACCGCGCCCTACACCTGGTCGGCCACCGGCCTCCCGGCCGGCCTGTCGATCAACGCCTCCACCGGCACGATCTCGGGCACCGCGACCACCGCGGGCACCTCGAACGTCACGGTGACGGCGAAGGACGCGGCCAACAAGACCGGCACGGCGTCGTTCAGCTGGACCGTCGGCACCACCGGCGGCTGCTCCGGCCAGAAGATCGCCAACGGCGGCTTCGAGTCGGGTGCGGCGAGCTGGACCGGTGACACCGGGTCCATCGGCCAGTGGGCGTCCTCGGGTGAGGCGGCGCACGGCGGCACGTACAGCGCCTACCTCGACGGCTACGGCTCGACCCACACCGAGGCCGTCGCCCAGTCGGTGAGCATCCCGGCCGGCTGCCACGCCAGCCTGACGTTCTACCTGCACATCGACACCGCGGAGACCACCACCACGGTCGCCTACGACAAGCTGACCGTCACCAACGGCAGCGCGACGCTGGGCAGCTACTCCAACCTGAACAAGAACACCGGGTACGCCCTCAAGACCATCGACGTCTCGTCGGCGGCCGGCGGCACCCTGGCGCTCAAGTTCAGCGGCACCGAAGACAGCTCGCTGCAGACCTCGTTCGTCATCGACGACGTGGCCGTCACCCTGAGCTGAAGCTAGCCGATTGAGGCGGGGAGGCCGGGAAACCGGTCTCCCCGCTTTCGTCGTTTCCGGAGCACAATCGGCCCATGGATGCCGAAACCCTGCGTGCGACCCAAGGCCCGCTGAAGGACCAGTACCGCGAACGGCCCGAGAGCGCGCTCGTCACCCTGCACGCCGACGCCGAACTGGACGGTCTCGGCATCTCCTGCAAGGTCGAGACCGGGCGGGCGGTCGTCGAGGCCGGGCTGCACCCGGCGACCGGCGGCGACGGGACCCTCGCCTGTTCGGGCGACATGCTGCTCGAAGCGCTCGTCGCGTGCGCCGGGGTGACGCTGCGGGCGGTCGCGACGTCGCTGGGTCTCGAGGTCCGCGGCGGGCGCGTCCGGGCCGAAGGCGACCTCGACTTCCGCGGCACCCTCGCCGTCGCGAAGGACGCGCCGGTGGGCTTCCGCGCCATCCGGCTGTCGTTCGCCCTGGACACCGACGCTTCCGAAGAGCAGCTGGCCACGCTGAAGAAGCTGACCGAGCGCTACTGCGTCGTGTTCCAGTCGCTGCGGACACCCCCGGAGTTCGCCGTCACGCTTTCGGCGAACCAGGGATAAACCCGGAGGACAAAACGGGCGGCTTGGCCTAGCTTGTCGGGGTCACCGGAAGGGGGAGCCGACATGCCACAGCCGGAACCGGACGTTGCCGTCCGGGTGCGCGGGCTCGTGAAGACCTATGGTTCGACCCGCGCGCTCGACGGCGTCGACCTCGACGTCCCGGCCGGGCGCGTGCTCGGCCTGCTCGGCCCGAACGGCGCCGGGAAGACCACGACCGTCCGCATCCTGACCACGCTCCTGCGCCCGGACTCGGGTTCGGCTTCGGTGGCGGGCTTCGACGTGCTGGCCGAGCCGGACGAGGTCCGGCGGCGGATCGGCTTGTCCGGCCAGTACGCGGCCGTCGACGAGAACCTCACCGGGTTCGAGAACCTGTACATGGTCGGGCGGCTCTACGGCCGGCCGAAGGGCCCGGCCCGTCAGCGTGCCCGGGAGCTGCTCGCGCGGTTCCGCCTGGAGGAGGCCGCCGACCGGCCGGCGAAGGGGTATTCCGGCGGGATGCGCCGCCGCCTCGACCTGGCCGGCGCGCTGGTCGCCGAGCCGACCGTGGTCGTGCTCGACGAGCCCACCACGGGGCTCGACCCGGGCGGGCGCCTGGACACGTGGGCGGTCATCAAGGAGCTCGTCGCCGACGGCACGACCGTGCTGCTGACGACCCAGTACCTCGAAGAGGCCGACCAGCTGGCCGACTCGATCGTGGTGATCGACCACGGCCGGGTGATCGCGCGCGGCACCGCGGACGAGCTGAAGGCCCAGATCGGCGGCGAACGCCTGGAGCTGGTCGTCGCCTCGGCCGCGGACCTGCCGAAGACGCTGGACGTGCTGCGCGAGGTCGGCACCGGCGAGCCGGCCGGCGACGACCACACGCGGCGGGCCGAGATCCTCGTCGACACCGGGCCCAAGGCGTTGATCGAGGCCCTGCGCCGGCTCGACGCCCAGGGCATCGCGATCCAGGACGTCGCCCTGCACCGGCCGACCCTGGACGACGTCTTCCTGTCCCTGACCGGCCACGGCGCATCGGCCGAGGAGGCCGCGAAGTGAACGCGTTCGCGAAAGGCATTTCCGACGGCGGCATCGTGACGTGGCGCAACCTGATGAACGTCCGCCGCAACCCCGACTGGCTGATGGCGGCGACGCTGCAGCCGATCATGTTCGTGCTGCTGTTCGCGTACGTCTTCGGCAACGCGATCGGCGGCGAAGCGGGCGGCGCGGCGTACCGCGAGTTCCTGATCGCCGGGATCTTCGCCCAGACGGTGGCGTTCAACTCGGCGTTCACGGTCATCGGCTTCGCCAACGACCTGCAGAAGGGCATCATCGACCGGTTCCGCTCGCTGCCGATGTCCCGCATCGCGGTGGTGCTGGGCCGCACGACGTCGGACCTGGTCGTGAGCGTGGTGGCGCTGGTCGTGATGTCGCTGTGCGGGCTGCTGGTGGGCTGGCGCATCCGCGGCAGCTTCTGGGACGCCCTGCTCGGCTACCTGGTCATGCTGATGTTCGCGTGGGCCCTGTCCTGGGTGGGCGCGCTGATCGGCCTGGCGGCGCGCAGCGTGGAGGTCGCGCAGAGCGCGGGCCTGATCTGGATGTTCCCGCTGAGCTTCATTTCTTCGGCGTTCGTCCCGACGGGCACCCTGCCCCCGTTCCTCAAGGCGATCGCGGACTGGAACCCGTTCACGGCGGTGATCAACGCGACGCGGGACCTGTTCGGCAACCGCTTCGGCCCGGCGCAGACGGGCTGGCCGGCCGAACACGCGGCGCTGTACGCGATTTTGTGCTGCGTGGCGATCATCGCGGTCTTCGCTCCCCTGGCGACGGCGAAGTACCGCCGGGTGGCGAGCAAGTAGCACTGTCCGAAGAGGACCGTTTCAGTCCTCTTCGGACAGTTCCACGATCGGGATCACCCGCTTCGCCTGCCGGGCCTTCGCCTGGTGGTCGGCCAGGAACGGGTAGTGGTGCTCCAGCTCGGTCCACATCCGCACGTAGTCGGCCCCTAGCAGCGGCAGCGCCTCCGCGTCGAACTCGCGGCCGTCCACCTCGACGTGCACCCGCGGGTCGGCGTCGAGGTTCAGGTACCAGTCCGGGTGCCGGGGTGCGCCGATGTTCGACGCCACCACCAGCAGCCGGTCGCCGTCGCGGTGGTACATCATCGGGACCGTCCGGGGCTCGCCCGACGTCCGTCCCGTCGTCGTGAGCAGGACCAGCCTCTCGCGGTGCATCCCGTCGACTTCGCCGCCCGCCCGGAACTGCTCGATCACGCGGCGGTTGGTCTCCTGGACGTCCATGGTCACCGGTCGTAGTAGCGGGTCGGCGGGTCCTGCTGCGTCCACTGCTGCTGCGTCGGCGGCGGCGGCGTGCTCCGCTGGCTGCGGCGCCGGTGCAGCGTGCGGGCGCTGGCCGCCATGCTGTTCACCACCGCCGCGATGACCAGGCCGATCACCAGGTTGATCACCGCCGTGGCGATCTTCGCGCTCGGCGCCACCGTGAGCGTCAGCGGCAGCACCACGGCGATGAGCGTGACGAGCACCATGATCCAGCCGAAGAACTGGGACGGTGCCGGCGTCGCCACGCTCAGCAGGTGCATCAGCCCGGTGGCGAGCAGGGCCACCGCGGCGGCGACCAGCGCGTACGTCGTGGTGCTCGCGTTGCCCCAGACGCCCTCGCCTTTTGGGGCGAGCACTTCGACCTCGAAGATCCCCCGCGCGATCAGCAGCCCGACGACGGCGAGCAGGGCTGCGACCACCGCCGTCGCGACGCCGCCCGCCCACAGGCGGCGTGCGTCGATCCCCGGGCGGACGTCCTGGGGCTGGTTCCCGTAGTAGTCGGACATCAGTGCCTTCCTGGGTCGGCCTTCCTGGGTCGGCTGCGCCTCTCCGATCGATTGTCCCCCGTTTCGGCCCGGGACGCGCGATTTGCGCTGGAGCGCACTCCAGCTCTTAACGTCGGAGGCATGACAACCGCACAGCACAAGATCGGTTCGGGCTTCGGCGCCATTACCACGGCCGCCGAAGCCGTCGCAGGCGTCGACCTCACCGGGAAGCTCGCCGTCGTCACCGGCGGGTACTCCGGGATCGGCCTCGAAACCACCCGCGCGCTGACCGGCGCCGGCGCCCACGTCGTCGTCCCGGCCCGCCGCCGCGCCACCGCCGAGGAGGCGCTCGCCGGCGTCGGGAACGTCGAGGTCGACGAGCTGGACCTGGGCGACCTCGAGAGCGTCCGGGCGTTCGCCGAGCGCTTCCTGGCGACCGGGCGCCGGATCGACCTCCTCATCGCCAACGCCGGGATCATGGCCTGCCCCGAGACCCGCGTCGGCCCGGGCTGGGAGGCCCAGTTCGCCACCAACCACCTCGGGCACTTCGCGCTGGTCAACCGGCTGTGGCCGGCGGTCGCCGAGGGCGCCCGCGTGGTCTCGCTGTCCTCGCGCGGCCACCACTACTCGCCGATCCGCTGGGACGACGTCCAGTTCGAGCACGGCTACGAGAAGTGGCAGGCCTACGGCCAGGCCAAGACCGCGAACGTGCTGTTCGCCGTGCAGCTCGACCAGCTGGCCGCCGAGCAGGACGTGCGCGCGTTCGCGCTGCACCCGGGCGGCATCATGACGCCGCTGCAGCGCCACCTGCCCCGCGAGGAGATGATCGAACGCGGCTGGATCGACGAGGCCGGGAACTATCTGGTGGAGTTCAAGTCGCCGGAGCAGGGCGCGGCGACCACGGTCTGGGCCGCGACGTCACCGCAGCTGGCCGGGCTCGGCGGGCTGTACCTGGAGGACTGCGACGTGGCGGAGCTCGCACCGTCCGATGCCGAGGGCCTCGCCGCCTCCGGCGTCCGCCGGTACGCCCTCGACCGCGACGAGGCCGCGCGCCTGTGGACGCTGTCGGCGCAGCTCACCGGCGTGGACGCGTTCGCGCGAGCCTGACTGTCACGTCGGCGGGCCCCCGGACGATACTTCCTCCGTGATCTTCCGACGTTTGCCGTTCACGAACCCGGGGTACATCGGGCCCGTGGCCGACGAAGCCGGGAGACAGGGGCGCCCGCCGACGCGCGACGGCGATGACGTCACGTGCAGCCGGTACGCCCTCGGCGAGTTCACCATCACCCCGCGCAGCGCGTTGGACGACGAGCGGCCGCCGGGACTGCTCGGCGAGCGGTACGAGGTCGGCAGGCTGATCGGCAGCGGCGGCACGGCCCGGGTCTACCGGGCCTACGACGTCCGGCTGGGCCGCGAGGTCGCCGTCAAGATCTACGACCGCGACGCCGTGGCGCTCGACCAGCGCCGCCGGCTGCGCGAGATGACGATCCAGGGCAGCATCAGCCACCCGGGCGTGGTGGCGCTGCTGGACAGCGGCACCGAGGGCGGCCGGACGTTCCTGGTGATGCAGCTCGTCGAGGGCGAGAACCTGGCCGAGCGCCTGCTGAGCGGCCCGCTGCCGGCGGCGGAGGTGACGGCGCTGGCCGACGGGCTGGCGGAGGCGCTGGCCCACGTCCACGCGCGCCGGATCGTGCACCGCGACCTGAAGCCGGCCAACGTGTTCCTGTCCGCGGACGGCTCCCTGATCGGCGACTTCGGTATCGCGCACGCGCTCGACGCCACGCACATCACGGGCACGGGCCTGATCCCGGGCACGGCGGCGTACCTGGCCCCGGAGCAGGTGTCGGGCGAGCCGGCGGGCCCGCCCGCGGACGTCTACGCGCTGGGTCTGATCCTGCTGGAGTGCCTGACGGGCCAACGGGAATACCCGGGCACGATGGTCGAGGCGGCGATGGCCCGGCTGACCCGGCCGCCCCGGATCCCGGAGGAGGCCCCGGCGGCCCTGGGGTACACGCTGCGCCGGATGACCCAGCGCGACCCGGCCGACCGCCCGACGGCGGAGAAGGTGCGGGACATGCTGCGCCACCCGCCGCCGACCCTGCCGTGGAAGAGGACGCGCAGCCCACGCTGGCGCCGCCGGCTGGTGGCGGTGGAGCGGGGCGACGCGGTTTCGGCCCACGAAGGGGCTGGGGCCTTCAGCCCGGCTCGCGGGGAACTGACCGCCGGTCCGATCGCAGCCCACGGTCCGGCCGCCGATCCCAACGCGGCCCGAAGCGACCACCTTGCCCCCGGCGCAGCTGCCGGTGCCGCGGCCCTCTCGGCGACCGGTGCCGCCGACGCTCCCACTCGCCACCATGACCTCACCGCCACCCCCTCCCCGGCCGAGAACCCCCGGCGACGGCGGCTGGCCGCCGCGGGAGGGCTGAGCGCCGCCGCCGTGGCCGTCCTCGCCGCCGTGCTGCTGACCGGCCAGGACCCCGGGACCGGCTCCCCCGCCCCGCCGCCCGCCGCGCACTCGCCGGGCGCCACCTCCGCACCCCCTTCCTCGCTGCCCGTCGCCGAGTCCGGCACCCCCGCGACGAGCCGGAAATCCGGCTCCGGCACGCAGCCGGGCACCGGCGAGGCCGCGTCGCTGGAACCCGCCGCCGTCACGAGCCAGAGCACGTCCTCGGCCACCCAGCCGTCGTCGAAACACGGCAAGCCGCCGAAGACCGATCCGCCCGGCAAGACCCGGGGCAAGGGGCCCGGCAGCGACTGAGGCCGCCGCGGGAGGACCTCCGGCGCGCCGATCAGGGTCGAACGGCCCTAGTGCCGGAAACACGCGGAAACCGCGGGTAATTCAATTCCGTGAATTGGGACTCGAACCAATAACGACAGGTAACCGGAGGCGGGCGCGGCCCGACTCACTTCACGGTGCCGCCACCGGGAATCCCCTCCCGGCCGGTTCGACGAACATTCCCCCGGAGGTCTGGATGAGTGTCCACGCTGCCCTCGAGCGGCCGGTTTTCCGCACCACGAGCGGCCGGCACGCCAAGCCCCGCCCCGCGTGGCCGCGGGTCGCCGGCCGGGCAGTCTTCCTGCTCTTCGCCCTGATCTTCGCGGGTCTCACCGTCGCGCTCGGCTGGTCGCCTTTCCTGCTGCTGGTGCCCGCCGCCGCGTTCGTGCTGCTCGTCGCGAGCGTCACGAAACTGCGCACCGCGAGCCGGAAGATCGACACCATCTTCGCCGAAGAACTGTCCGGTAACTGATTTCCCTTCACCGCAGATCGAGCCACATGATGCGCAGGCCGACGTCGCCGGCGGACGGGTGGCGGAACGCGCCCGGCGCCGTCCCGAGGGTCACGAATCCAAGGCTCTCGTACAGCCTGATCGCGGGCAGGTTGACGTCGACGACCGCGTTGAACTGGATCGCCGCGAACCCGCTCCGCCGCGCCCAGGCGATCAGATCGGTCGTCAGGGCCCGTCCCACGCCCGCGCCGCGGGCCTCCTTCGCCACCATCAGGCTGCCGGAGGCGACGTGGCTGCCCGGCCCCGGGCGGTTGGTGTACATGTTCGCCGTGCCCGTCACCCGGTCGCCGTCGAGGGCGACGACGACCCGGGCGGGCGGCCCGAGCAGCCACATCCGCCGTGCGTCCGGCTCGGTCATCGCCGGGTCGTAGGGGAACGTCCGCTGCTCGGTGACGACGTCGTGGACGATCGGCCAGATCCCCGGCCAGTCCGCCGCGCGGGCTTCGCGGATCACCGGTCGCCGGCCACGGCGGCGCACAGCTCGGGCACGACGGTCTCGATGTCGTCCCGCAGCACGAACGTGGCGTCGTCGTCGTACGGTGTCGGGTCGCGGTTGACGATCACCAGCGTCGCGCCGGCCTGGACCGCCAGCGCGCACAGCGACGCCACCGGCTCCACCTGCAGCGAGCTGCCGATGGCCAGGAAGAGCCCGCTCGCCGCGGCGATGTTCCGGGCGTGGCCGAGCACCTCGGCGTCCAGCATCTGTCCGAAGAGGACGACGTCGAGCTGCAGGATCCCGCCGCAGCGCGGGCACGCCGGGTCGTCGTCGCCCGCCGCGAGGATCTCGGGGGTCGGGAACCGCCGCGGGCACCGGGTGCACCGCGTGGTGTGCATGCTCCCGTGCAGTTCGAGGACCTTCCGCGCGGCGAGGCCGGCCCGCTGGTGCAGGCCGTCGACGTTCTGGGTGAGCACCCGCACGGCGACCCCGGCCCCGTCCAGCCCGGCCAGCGCGCGGTGGGCGGCGTTCGGCTCGGCCCGCCAGGCGGCGTGCCCCGCGTAGGTGCGCCAGAACTCCCGGCGCACGGCCGCGTCGGCCATGAAGTTCTTGTGGGTGAACGCATTCACCGCACTCGGTGTGCGCGTCCAGACGCCGTCCGGACCCCGGTAGTCGGGGATCCCGGACGCGGTGGAGATACCCGCGCCGGTCAGCGCAGCGATCCGCGGGGCGCCGCGGATCAGGTCGATGAGCCGGCCGTCCATGTTCCGGAGGGTAACGACCGGCCCGCGGCGGCACGACCGGATTACCGCGCCGGATCGGTGACCAGCAGGGGACGCCGACAGCGCAGCTCGTCCTCGGTGAGGCCGAAGACCGTCAGGAACCGGCCGCCCAGGGGGCTCGCCGGTGGCGGGGTGAGCTCCAAACCCGCTGGTGCCGGGGTTGTCGCACTCCTTACCGGACAGCTCGGAAAGGCGTCCACCGCCGCAGGCTACCGGTCACGCCTTCCGCAGCCGCAGCGCCAAAGCCGGGCACGCCGCGGCCGCGCGGCGGGCCTCCGCCACCAGCTCCGGCGGCACCGGGCCCCGCGCCACCACCGGGTACCCCCACTCGTCGTGGCCCACCAGCTCCGGGAGCAGATCCGCGCACAGGCCGTGCGCGCGGCAGCCGATCGGGTCCACCGTCACCTTCATGCCACACCCGCCGGAACCCGGCACCGGCCGCCGGCCTGGTGCGCGTGGACGTCCGCCTCGAAGGCCCGCAGCGCGCTCGCCGCGAGGCGGGCCGCGCCGTCCGGGTGGGCGCACGCGCCGCGGCCGGTCAGCAGCGGGAGGCGGCGGGCCAGGCGGGGTGCCGCCGGGCCGCCGCGGACCAGGTCCGCGAAGTCCGCCGCGATCGACGGCAGGCCGAACGTGCACGGCCCGCACTGCCGGGCCGACTCCGCCGCCAGGAACGCCAGCACCTTCGCGGTGTACTCCAGCCCGCAGGCCCGCGCCGGGAGCGCGAAGGCCGCCGAAATGCCGGTCAGGCCGCCGTCCAGGTCCGTCGTCCACGACCCGCCGTAACCGCCGGCGAGCACGGCCACGACCGGTTCCGCTTCGCCGCCCGCCGCCGCCAGCACGCCGGCCAGGGACGTTCCGGCGGGCACCTCGACGACGCCGGGCCGCCGGACCGCGCCGGTCACCGTGACCAGGTCGGTCCGGGCCGCGCGGTAGTGGTGCGGGCCGAGCAGGACCACCGACGCCAGCTGCGCCAGTGTGTCCACATTGGACACCAGGGTCGGGCGGCCGCGCACCCCGCGTTCGGCGGGCCGCGGGAGCTTGCCGAGCGGGCGCGCGTCCCCCGACGTCAGGTAGCGCACGAGCGCCGTCTCCTCGCTGGCGACGTACCGGCGCGGGATTTCCGCCACCCGCACCGGCACCCGGTCGTCGCGCTCGGCCAGCGCCGCGGCGACGCCGGGAAGCACCGGGCTGCCCGCGTGCACGCAGAGGACGGCTTCGGCGGCGCCGATGGCGTGCGCGGCGAGTTGCAGGCCGTCGAGCACGAGGTGCGGCGAAAGGCTCAGCAGCGCAACGTCCTTCTGACTGAGCGGATCGCCTTCGCACCCGTTCGCGACGGCGATCGAGCGCTTCGCCCGGGCCGCGCGCAGCTTCACGGCGGTCGGGAAGCCGGCGCCGCCGCGGCCGCGCAGGTCCGCGGCTTCGACGGCCTCGATCAGCCGGTCGCGGCCGTCGTCACCGTGGTAGGCGACCCACGGCACGACGCCGTTGCGGCGCCGGTGCCCGGCCAGGTCGAGCCGGTACGGGGGCAGGATGCTCATCGGGTGCCTCCCAGGGCAGCGGATTTGCGGGCGCGGTAGGCGCCGACGGCGGCCACCGCCAGCACGCACAGCGCGTCGAGGGCGACGATCCAGCCGTAGGCGGAATCGTCTTCGGCCATGCCGAAGCCGTGCACCAGCGCGACCGGCCAGCACAGGTAGGCCAGCCAGTGCAACGCGCGCCAGGCCCGCGGCGGGATGCGGGTGCGCACGAGGCTGGTGACGACGATCGCGAGCAGCAGGTCGATCGCGACGGCGCCGAGCCCGACCCACAGCGGCTGGTAGCCGGCGCCGAACGGGACGACGACGTCGAGCCAGCTCAGCGAGACGTAGCCGTCGAGGATGGCCGACGCGATGTGCGCGGCGAGGAACGCGAGGCTGGTCAGGGCGAGGTTCCGGTGCACGGCGGCGACGGTGAACCGCGGCCACTCGCGGGTGGCGAACCGGCCGGCCCCGAGGGCGCCGAGGACGACGACACCGGTGAAGAGCACCAGCGAAACGAGCCCGGTGGCGCGGCTGAAGTACCACACGGCGGAGCTCATGACGCGGGCCATCCGGGCGTGGTGACGACGTCGCCGCCGACGCCGACGAGCCGCGCGGGCAGGTGTCTGCGTTCGAGCCAGTCCGGTGCCCCGGCGCCGAGGACGATCGCCGCGGTGCTCGCGGTGTTGGCGTCCACAGTGGACTTGGCCGCGACGGTGACGGTGCGCCAGCGCGCTTCGGGCACGTCGCCGGTGCGCGGGTCGACGATGTGGTGCACGGTCCGGCCGTGGCGGCGCCAGCGCCGCCGGGTGGTCCCGGAGGTGGCGAGGGCACCGTTCCGGCGCAGCGCGACGGTGGTGTCGGGCCGCGCAACGGCCTCGGCGTGGTCATCGGCGAGGGCGACCTGCCAGCCGCCGTCGGGAGCGGGCCCGGCGGCGCACAGATCACCCCCGAGGTTGACGAGCACCCCGCACCCGACGACGGCGTGGATCCGGCGGGCGGCCCGATCGGCGGCCAGGGCTTTCGCGGTCGCACCGAGGTCGAGGTGGACGCCACGAGGGAGGACGACGAAGCGGTGGACGGGGTCGAAGAGCACGCGGTGCCAGCCGGGCGCGGGTCCGCCACCGGTCGTCCCGGCGGTACCGAGCACGCCGGGCGGCGCGGCCGCACCCCGCGGGTGGTCCCGCTCCGCCGCGAGCGAGCCGGGAGCGTCCCGATCCTCGGCGACCAGGGCGAAATCCCGGTCGTACCCCAGATCCCGCACCGCCGCGCCGACCGTCGGGTCCACCAGGCCGCCCGTCAGCCGCGCCGCGCGGAAGGCCACGGTCAGCGCCTCCGCCAGCAGCGGCCCCACCCGGACCTGCCGGCCCGCCGCCGCGTGCAGGCGGGAGATCTCCGAGTCCGCGCGGAACCGGCTGCACGCCGCGTCGATCGCGGCCAGCTCCTCCCGCAGCAGCGCGACCGCCGGCGCCAGCCGGGCCGGATCGGTCACCACCAGCTCCGCCGTGGTGCCCAGCGCCGGGAACGCCGTGGTCACGACGCACCCGAACCGGTGTGCGCCGAACCGGAACCCGAACCCAAGCCGCTGTCCGGGGCCTGCAGCTGGTCACCCGAGCCGGTCGAAGACGAATCCGAAGACGTGGACGAAGACGTGGACGTGGACGTGGAGTCGGAGCTCGAAGCCGTGCCCGCCGAAAGGCCGAACCCGATCGCGCCGACCGCGGCCGCGCCCAGCACCGCCGCGGCCGCCGTGGCCAGGGCGGCCTTGTGCCGGCCGTGCTCTCGGCGGGCCGCGCCGCCTGTGCTGAAAGGTTCCATGGGACCGAGTGTCGGCTTCGTTCCTTTGAACGAGCTGGGAGCGACCTGTCAGCTCCCTGACCGGCCATTGTGGACACCTACCAAAGAGGGTTGACACCGGAAAGGCATTAACCCACTCTTTCCGTTGTCCGCCGGAGGTTTCCTGGTGTTCACGAGCCGGACCACGACACGGCACGTCCCGGCCCCCTGTCGTGGACATCATGAGGCGCCCTCACCCGCCACCGTTGGAGGACCCATGATCCGCAAGCGGATCTTCGCCGCGTTCGCCGCCGCCGCCCTGGTCACAGCCGGTGTCGTCACCGCGGCCGTCGTCACCGGAACGGACGAGCTCGGCGCGATCCGGCCGACCGCGTCGGCCGTGCCCGCGTTCGACCACATCGTCCTGGTGATGTTCGAGAACAAGAAGTACTCCTCGATCAACGGCAGTTCCAGCGCGCCCTACTTCAACACCCTCGCTTCGCAGAGCGCGAAGTTCACCAGCTCCTTCGCGATCACCCACCCGAGCCAGCCCAACTACGTCGCCCTCTTCTCCGGCGCGACGCAGGGCGTCACCGACGACACCTGCCCGGCCAACCTCGGCGCGAAGGCCAACCTGGGCCAGCAGCTGATCGGCGCGGGCAAGACGTTCAAGGGCTACTCCGAGGCCATGCCCTCGGACGGCTACACCGGCTGCTCCAGCGGCACCTACCGGCGCAAGCACAACAGCTGGGTCGACTTCTCGAACGTCCCCGCCGCGAGCAACGTCCGGTTCTCGAGCTTCCCGAGCGACTTCACCCAGCTGCCGACCGTCTCGTTCGTCACGCCCGACATGTGCAACGACATGCACGACTGCAGCATCGGCACCGGCGACACCTGGCTGAAGAACCACCTCGACGCCTACGCCCAGTGGGCCAAGACGCACAACAGCCTGCTGATCACCACCTTCGACGAGGACAGCGGCACGTCGGTCAACCAGATCTTCACGACGTTCACCGGCGCCAACGTCAAGGTCGGCAGCTACAGCGAGTCGATCAACCACTACACCGTGCTGCGCACGATCGAGGCGTCCTACGGCCTGCCGGGCATCGGCAACGCCGCGAGCAAGTCGCCGATCCTCGACGTCTGGCAGTAACCGCGTGTACCTGTCCACCATCGGCCGCCGAGAGCATGCTGGGGCGATGTCCCGGCGCAAGCTCTCGGCGGTCGGCGCGAACGTCTTCGCGCTGGGTGCCGTCAGCCTGGTCACCGACGTCTCCTCGGAGATGGTCACCGCGGTGCTGCCGGTGTACCTGGTCCTCGGCCTGCACCTCGGCCCGGCCGCCTACGGCCTGGTCGACGGCCTCTACACCGGTGCGACGGCGGTGCTGCGGATCGTCGGCGGGTACGTCGCCGACCGGATCCGGCGGCGCAAGGTCGTGGCCGGCGCGGGCTACGCACTGTCCGCGGTGGCCAAGCTCGGCCTGGTCGCGGCCGGGGCGTCGGCGGCCGCGATCGGCGCGGTGATCACGCTCGACCGCACCGGCAAGGGCCTGCGGACGGCGCCGCGGGACGCGCTGATCACCCTCTCGGCCCCCGAACCGCTGCTCGGCCGCGCCTTCGGCGTGCACCGCGCGATGGACAGCATGGGCGCCTTCGCCGGTCCGCTGGTCGCGCTCGCCGTGCTGGCCGCGGTGGGGGCGACCGACCCCGAGGCGTTCAACGCCGTGTTCGTCGTCAGCTTCTGCATCGCCGCGATCGGCGTCCTGCTGCTGGTCCTGTTCGTCCGCGACCGCCGGACGCCGAAAGCGGCCGCGACGCCGGTTTCGCCCCGCGCGGCGGCGGCGTTGCTGCGCGGCAGCGGCGTCCGGCGGCTGCTGGTGGCCGCGTGCGTGCTCGGGCTGGCCACGGTCGGCGACGGGTTCGTCTACCTGCTGCTGCAGCACAAGGAGGACATCGCCACCGGCTGGTTCCCGCTGCTCGCGGTGGGGACGAACCTCAGCTACCTGCTGCTCGCCGCGCCGCTGGGCGCGCTCGCCGACCGGGTCGGGCGGCTGCCGGTGGTGCTCGGCGGCTACGGCGCATTGGCGCTGGTCTACCTGCTGCTGGCCGGGCCGGTGTCCGGCTGGCCGCTGTTCGTCCTCGCGCTCGCGTTGTACGGCGCGTTCTACGCGGCGACCGACGGGGTCCTGATGGCCCTGGCCGGCCCGCTGCTGCCGGAGTCGTTGCGCACCACGGGGATCTCGCTCGTGCAGACCGCGCAGGCGCTCGCCTACTTCGCCTCGTCCGTCCTCTTCGGACTGGCGTGGCAGTTCTGGGGCGCGGACCGCGCGATCGTCGTCGCGGCGGGCGGGGCCGTGGTCGCGATCGCCGTTACGTTCGCGGTGCTCGCCCCGCGGAAGGCGACAGCGTGAAGACCCGGATCCTCGTCGCCGTCGCCGGGGTGCTCGTGCTGGCCGGGGCGGCGGTCGCCTACGTCGGGTTCGCCGGCGCGCGCAACCACGACGTCGCCACGACCGGCGCGGTCAGCCTCGCCCCCGGCCCGCGGCTGCTCTTCCGCAGCACCGCCGACGCCGACCGCGGGCACATTGCCACGGTCTCCGCCGGCGACCCCGGCGGCCCGCGGACGGTGTCGCCGCTGTCCTGCACGCGCGTGTACGCCGCCGGCGGCACCGGGCTCTGCCTGCGCCAGGACGGCGACCTGACCACCTACCAGCTGGCGGTGCTCGACCGCGGGCTGGCCGTGCAGCGGGAGATCCCGCTGGTCGGGCTGCCGAACCGGGCGCGGGTGTCGGCGAGCGGCCGGATGCTCGCGTGGACGGTGTTCGTCACCGGCGATTCGTACAACGGCGGCCTGTTCTCCACCCGCGCCGGCATCCTCGACACGGCCACCGGCGACCTCGCGGGCACGCTGGAGGACTACGCGGTGACCGTCGACGGCCGGCCGTACCAGGCCACCGACCTCAACTTCTGGGGCGTCACGTTCACCCGCGACGACCGCAGTTTCTACGCGACGATGTCGACCGCCGGCCACCGCTACCTGGTGGCGGGCGACTTCGCCGCCCACACCGTGCGCACGCTGCGCGAGAACGTCGAGTGCCCGTCGCTGTCGCCGGACGGGACGCGGGTGGCGTTCAAGTCCGCCGTGGACGGTGACCCGGCGCGCGGCTGGCGGCTGGCCGTCCTGGACCTGGCGGCGTCGAGGGTGACGCCGCTCGCCGAGACCCGCAGCGTCGACGACCAGCCGGCCTGGCTGGACGACCACACGATCGGCTACGGCGTCCCCCGCGGCCCCGGCCACGCGGACGTCTGGTCGGTCCCGGCCGACGGCTCGGGCGCGCCCAAGGTGCTGGTTCCGGAGGCCGAGTCCCCCGCCGCGCTGGGCGGGTGACGTCAGTCCAGCCGGCGCAGGCCGTCGAGGATCCGGCGCATCAGGTCGGTGTCCGGGGGCGCGAAGGCGAACCGCGGCGCCGGGGCCCCCGCCGTCGCCGGGCGTGGTGGCGGCAGTGAGCCGACCACGCGCAACGGCAGGCTGTCCAGGAGAGGCTGGCGCCGGGTCTGCGCCGGGATCGGCAGCGTCGGCAGCGCGACCGTGCCCGCTTCGGCCAGCTGCCTCGCGGCCTTCTCCCGGCGCAGGCGCGTCTGGATGCCGGCCACGGTGAAGTCCGGCTCGGGATCGGGTTCGGCCGGCGGACGCCGCCGGCGCGGCCGCCGTTCCAGGGCGATCGCCCACGCGGTGGCGGCGAGGACGGGCACCAGCAGCCCGGCCACGATGGCGAGGCCCGGCAGGTCGGCGGCCATCAGGGGGCCCCGGGCGCGGGTAGCAGCATGACGTTCACTTCCGGACGGACGGTTCTTCCGCAGCATGGCCGACACCTGGTTATTCGGGTTTAACGAATTTTCACGGACCCCGCCGCCCATCATGAATGACGGGCAACGCTCCCGCAAGCGGCCGAAAGGGGTCGACCGTCCGGACGGCAAAACGGCAGGTCAGCACGGGTTTGGCGGCAGGGTGGACCGGGCCCGTCACTGAGTAGTACGGCCCGCGGTTCGATTCGGTTCACCCGCGTTTTCGTACGATTCGCGCACCCCGCGACCGGGGTGGCGGGCAATCCCGCCCCTCGCCCGCCACCCGGTCGACGGCGCTCGACGATCAGCCCAGCGAGCAGGTGCGCGCCAGCTCGGCCGGGGTCGCCCCGGCGGGGCGGGCGATCGTCGCCGAGGCCGGCGGGCGGACGCCGCGCAGCCAGCCGCCGAGGGCGTCGAACGCCGTCCGGAAGCACGGGCCCAGCGGGCGCAGCCGGTCCGGGTAGGCGTCGACCAAGCCGTCCACGTGGTTGCCGCCTTCGACGCGGTAGTACCGGTGCAGCGCCCCGCGGCCCGCAGCCGTGATCATCCGGTCGTAGACGTCGGAGTCGCGGGTGATCGGCAGCAGCGTGTCGAGCGTGCCGTGCAGCGTCAGCAGCGGCTTGCCGATCCGCCCGGTCAGCGAGATCCGCTCCACCGCCCGCGCCACCGGCGCCGGCCGCGAAGAGTACGCGTAGTCCGCGTCGCAAGCCGGCGTTCCCGGGGCGCAGAACGGCGTCCCCGCCTGGACCGCGCCGTCGAACGACGGATCGACCTCCTCACGGTAGATCCGCTGGGTCAGGTCCCAGTAGACGCGGTAGTGGTAGTCCCACAGGAACTCCGACCCCGGCGCGAACCCGGCGTCCAAAATGGACTGGTGCGCCGCTTCCGAACCCGCGGCGTACGCCGGGTACGCGCGCAACGCCGGTGGCAGGAACGTGAGCAGGTTCGGCCCGTCGGGCCGCCACAGCGTCCCCTCCCAGTCGACACCGCCGTCGTAGAGCCACGGCCGGTTCTCCAGCTGCCACCGCACGAGGTACCCGCCGTTGGACAGCCCGGCCGCGAGGGTCCTGGTGACCGGACGGCCGTAGTGCCGGGCCGCGGCCGCGCGGGCGGCCAGCGTCAGCTGCGTGACGCGGGAGTTCCACTCCGCCAGCGCGTCACCCGGCCGGACGCCGTCGGTGTAGAAGGCCGCGCCGGTGTTGCCCTTGTCGGTCGCGGCGAACGCGTAGCCCGCCGCCAGCGCCTGGTCGCCGATCGCGCGGTCGTTGGCGTACTGGCGCCGGACGCCGGGCGAGCCGGAGACGACCAGGCCGCCGTTCCACCGGTCCGGCAGGCGCAGCACGAACTGCGCGTCGTGGTTCCAGCCGTGGTTGGTGTTCGCCGTCGACGTGTCCGGGAAGTAGCCGTCGACCTGCACGCCGGGCACGGCACCGAACGTGGGCAACCCCGCCGACGTCAGGCCGGCCCAGTCGGCCTCGACGGTGTGCCCGGACGCGACGGTCCCGGTCGTCGTCAGGTCGTCCAGGCACGCGGCGATCTGCTGCTGTGCGCCGGGCACGGGCGCCGAGCAGCGCCCGGCCGAAGCCGACGCCGACGCGGGCAGCGCCGCCGCGAGCGCTCCCGCGAGAACCAAAGCCAGCCAACTCCGCACGGTCCACCTCCGCCTCTTCCGATGCACGAACCCAAGCGCGCGCACCGGGCGGATGCCATCCCGCCCGCCACCACTAATCGCCGGGACGATGTGGTGGGCGGCCACATGGTTCCGGCGGCGGGGCGGATTTAGCGTCGCTGGGGACCCTCTCAACGACGAGAAGGAACTCATCATGCGCAAACTCGCCTTCGCCGGCCTCGCCGCGATCACCGCCGCCGTGCTCACCACCGTCGGGGTGGCCGCCGCGGATCCGCCGCCGTCGTCCCTGGTGCAGACCACGTCCTTCGGCGCCAACCCCGGGGCGCTGGCGATGTACAGCTACACCCCGGCCGGGCTGGAAACCGGCCGTCCGGTGGTCGTCGCCCTGCACGGGTGCACGCAGAGCGCGGCGGACTACCACGCCCACTCGGGCTGGCCGGAGCTGGCCGACCGCTGGCGGTTCGAGGTCGTGTTCCCGCAGCAGTCGACGGCCAACAACTCGCTGAAGTGCTTCAACTGGTTCTCCACCGCCGACGACACCCGGGGCAACGGCGAAGCCGCGTCCGTCAGGTCCATGGTGGACAAGGCGATCGCCGACCACGGCTCGGACCGCTCCCGGGTGTTCGTCACCGGGCTGTCGGCCGGCGGCGGCATGACTGCCGACCTGCTCGCCGCCTACCCGGACGTCTTCGCCGGCGGCGGGATCGACGCGGGGCTGCCCGCCCAGTGCGCCACGAGCGTCACCGAGGCGACGAACTGCCAGCAGAACGACCAGCACCTGACGCCGGCGCAGTGGGCGTCGAAGGTCAAGGCGCAGTACCCCGGCTACGGCGGCCCGTGGCCGCGCGTCGCGATCTGGCAGGGCACGGGCGACTACACGGTCTACCCGGTCAACGGCACCGAGCTGCGCGACCAGTGGACGGCGGTGCACGGCTTGTCCCCAACGCCGACGAGCACCCAGTCGTTGCCCGGCGGCACGACCTTGACGAACTACGGCGACCAGGTCCAGCTGTATTCGATCGCGGGCATGGGCCACGGCACGGCGGTCGACCCGGGCACGGGCACGACGCAGTGCGGCAGCACCGGCGCGTACTTCCTGGCCGGCATCTGCTCCAGCTACTACACGGGCGTGTTCTTCGGACTGGACAAGGGATCGGGCCCCACCACGACGGCCACCACTCCACCGCCGACGTCGACCACCACTCCCTCGGGAACCTGCGTGAGCGCGTCCAACTACGCCCACACGCAGGCGGGGCGAGCGCACCAGAGCGCGGGCCAGACCTACGCGAACGGGTCGAACCAGGCCATGGGGCTGTGGAACACGTTCACCGTGCACGCCCTGCGCGAGACGTCCCCGGGTTACTGGGTGCTCGCCGACGGTCAGTGCTAGGACCCTCGATCCGGTGGCTGGCTCCGTGGTCCGGGCCTGGTCCGCACTTGGTTCGAAACCGGTCGTTGCCCTGGTGACCCCGGGCAACGACCGGGAATCGTTCCTCCCGGCCGGAAAACAACCACGGGAGGAACAGCATGATCGGACACCGATGGCGGACCGGCGCGACAGTGGTCGCGGCCACCGCGGCCGCACTGCTCGGGTTCGCGTCTGGCAGCCACGCCACGACCCTCGACGACAGCCGGTACTGCGGCACGCGCAACTGGTCCGAGAACCCGCCGGGGCTGACGGTCTACCACGACTTCGTGTCGCGGGCGAACAAGTACGTCGGCTCCACCCTCTACGGCGTCTACGTCTGGGATGACACCACCTACGGCGGACTCCCCTTCCCGGCCACGTCCCGGTCGACGCACTACTGCTCGCCGTTCTGACCCGCACCGGGGGTTGTCCTAGAGGAAGATCCGCATCGGGTTGAGGGCGTCGAAGGCGGTCGGCTCGGCCAGGCGGCCGAGCCGCACCGGCACGTCGTAGAGCCGGCCGGGGGCGAACCGCGCCCAGAACCCGCGCAGGCCCGGCACGATCACCTTCACCACCGGCAGGCCGATGTCGGGCCGCGTCTGGTCGAGCACGAACACCTCCAGCCCGGCGGCTTCGAGCCTGGCCTGCACCAGTTTCACGTCCGCCAGCAGGTCGGGCGCGGAAAGGTCGTCGTGCCGGACCCCGGGAGCCGGGTCCGGTACCAGGTACGGCTGGTTGGCCACGGTCGCGTCCCGCAGCCACCGGACCGCGTCCGGGTCGCCGCCGCCGTCCCAGCCGTCGAGGACGGCGGGCATCATCTGGTTCAGCTCGGTCAGCGCGCGCCGCAGCGCGACGGCCGGGTCGAGGTGGGCGCCGAAGCCCAGCATGATCGCCTCGCGGGGGCCGCCGGTCTGCCGGGACAGCGCGACGAAAACGGGCACCCCGAGGTCGGCCGTGACGTCGAGGACCCAGAGCTCGCGGCCCAGTTCGGCGTACGCCCGCCGCAGCTCGGCGATCCAGGGGTCGCCGGAGGCGTCCAGGTCGACGGCCGGGTGCCGCGTGCGGTTGTACCACCACAGCGCGACGGCGTCGCGTTCGACGACCTCGAGCATTCCCTGCAGTACGGCGTCTTCCAAGGTGCTGCCCGCGGCGTTGCCGTTCGAGTCGGGGAACAGCGACGGCGGCCCGGACGCGCCGAAGTACAGCAGCGCGGTGGGGAACAGCCGGTGCTCGCCGTGGGTGAGCGACCACACCGGCGTCCAGTCCAGCTCGGCGTCCTCGTCGAACGGGTCGCAGACGAACTGGAAGGGCCCGTGGCTCGCGTTGCCGCGCGCCCGGTCGGCGAACTGGCGTTCGTGGAAGAGCTGGCACGTGTCCGGGTGCACGGCTTTGCCGCCCAGCGAACGGAAACTGGCGCGCACGCGCTCTTCGTCACCGTCGTGGTGACCGCTGTGCCGTTCGAGGGCCTCGCACAGCGCGCCGACCTCGGCCTGGAGCGGCGTGACGCCCTTGCCGCCGTTCTCGCTCCGCAACGCCGTGCGCAGCCGCATCGCGCCGCGGCGGCCCAGCGCGATGTTCGGCCCGGACCGGAACGAGCTGAACAGCGCCGGGCCGCGCGTGTCGCGGCGCAGTTCCTTGACGACCCCGGTCAGCGGGCTGACCAGGTGCCGGTAGGTGTCCAGGACCTGCTCCGGCGGCAGCGCCCGGTGGCCGCCGCCGTCGGTGACCGACTTGGGCCGTGACTCGAACACGACGGGCCGGCGCGTCCGTTCGCGCACCAGCTCCGGGTTTCCGCACGACGGGCACTGCGGCCGGGCGCGCACCTCGTGCCGTTCGCCGGTGAGGTCGCGGCTGTCGAACGTCCACAGTGCACGTTGCCCCGGATACCGCTGCCCGGCCAGCCACTTGGCGGCTTCGAGCGCGACGAGGTTGAGCGCGACGGCGGTCAGCGGTGTGAACGCGACTTCCGGGCGGGGCAACGGGCCGGGCCGGCCCAGCGCGTCCCGGACGTGGGCTTCGGCGGGCCGGTTGCCCCACAGCCGGGCGGCCAGGCAGTGCCGGCACGGGCCGTCGCCGGGGGTGAAGAACGGGCCGATCCACACCCGCGCCCCGAGCGGTTTGGCGAGCAGCCACGGCCGTCCGGACGCGCGGTGTTCGGCGTCCACTTCGGACAGACGCTCGTCGAGGTAGTCGTGGCACAGCACGACGGACAGGTCGGCGTCTTCGGCCACGGTGAGCCCGGCTGCGCGCAGCGCGCCGGCGGCCGCGGCGTCGCCGCCGACCAGCGCGACCCGGCCGTGCGCCGGTTCGCCGCCCACGGCGTCCCAGTAGGCCAGTTCGGGGGTGGCCGCCGCCGGGCGCAGGCCGATCAGCCCGGCTGCGGCGAGCCGGGTGAGCACGCCGGAAGCCTCGTCGGGCGGGACGTCGGCGGGCAGGTCACGGCGCAGGGCGGCGAAGTCCCTGGTGCCGTCCAGCAACGGAACCAGGGACTCCAGGTGCGGCCCGCTCAGCGCGGTGGCACCGTCTTCGGAGAGGACGTAGACCGCATCACCGGGCACCACCGCGGTGCTGAGGTGCCGCTTGAACCCGACGACGGGTGGCGACGGTTCGGGCGGGTCGGTCACCCGGCGGCCGGCGCCAGGCAGGGACTGACCGACCCGAGCACCGGCCCGGCCGGGCGGGCCACGCACAGCTGCACCGGCGCGGACACGATCGCCGGGCCGTCCAGCCGGTCGATCGCCGGCTCGGGCCCGTCGGCCGGGCCGGGCCCGAAGGCCGCCGTCAGCGCGTTCTCGAAGTCCTGCACGAGACCCCCTCCAGGTCGTTCCCTGGCCCCGCTAGGCCTGGGCGAGCACCGGCTCGGCCCGGCAGAAGCAGGTGCCGACCGGCTCGGCCCGGCAGACGGTCGCCAGGACCGCGGCGGCCGGTTCGGCCCGGCAGAGGCAGACGGTCGCCATGACCGGCTCGGTGTGGTCCGCACGGCAGAAGCAGGCGCTCGCCGGTGCGGCCTCGGCGCGGGTGACACAGGTCGACGCCCGGACCGCCGCCGAGCCGGGCAGCCGCCCGTCGAGCTGGTCGATCGTCAGAGCGGGCGGTTCGGCCCGGTCCACCCCGAACGCAGCCGCGAGCGCGTTTTCGAATTCCTTCACGAGACCCCCTCGGTGTTGGTATCCGTCAACTCCCACCGTGCCGAATCCGGCCGGGGTTCCGCTAGGGCCGGGCGGGGGTACTTGCCGGGCCCGCGGGGGCGCCCCCCGTTTTCCACGCTACCGGAGACCACCGACAAAAACGGAGGTCACCGCGGCGCACCGAGCCGGTGCAACCGCAGCGCCAGCTGGATTTCCAGCGCGCGGTCCGGCCCCTGCCAGTCCTCGCCCAGCAGCGACGCCACCCGCTCCAGCCGCTGCACCACCGTGTTCACGTGGACGTGCAGCACGTCCTTCGTCCGCGCCAGCTGCGCGCCGTTCGCGAAGTACGCCCGCAGCGTCGCGACCAGCTCGGTGCCGCGACGCTCGTCGTAGTCCAGGACCGGTCCGAGCGTCCGGCGGACGAACGCGTCCAGGTCCGCGCGGTCGCCGAGGAGCTGGCCGAGGAACCCCAGGCCCGCCATCGCCGCGCCTTCGCCCGTCCGGCCGAGCGCCAGCAGCGCCCGGACGCAGCGCGCCGCCTCCCCGTGGGCGTCCGCGATCGCCGACGGGCCGCCCGCCGGGCCCGCCGCGCCCACCGTCACCGGGCGGCCGGTGACCGAACCGAGGTCGGCCGCGACGCGCCGGGCCAGCTCGTCCGGGTCGCCCGCCGCGAGCAGCACGACCTCCTCCGCGTGCACCCCGACCAGCGTCGCGTGCCGGGCGGCCGCGCTCGCCACGCGCCGCCGCGAGCCGCCGTCCGCGTGGGCGACCAGGACCGCGTGCGGCGCCGAAAGGTCGATCCCCAGCCGGCGGCCGCGGGCCAGCAGCGCCCGCGGGTTGCGGTCCGGGGCGGTGAGCAGGTCGGTCAGCAGCTCGCCGCGGACCTCGTCCTCCGCGCGCACCACCGACCGCCGCAGCATCAGCAGCAACGCCGTCACGACGCCGGCGCGTTCGAACAGCCGCCGGTCGGGATCGCTGAGCCCGGCGCGGCCCGCCAGCACGAGGCTGCCGAGCAGTTCCGGGCCGGCCTGCACCGCGCACACCCAGCTGTCCTTTGTGGACACAGCGCGCCCGGACGCGCGGGCCGCGGCGAGCGCGTCGGCGTCGAGCGGCACCGGAGCCGACGAGCTCGCCAGGAGCGTGCCGTCGGCGTCGTACACCGTGAGATCGCCGTGCAGCACACCGGCGACGGCGTCGGCGACGTCCGGCAGGTCGCCCCCGCGCAGCACGAGGTCGGTCAGCCGGTCGTGGGCGTCTTCGGCGCGTTCCATCGTCGCGTTGGCTTCGTTGAGCTCGGCCACCGCGCGCCGGGTCTGGTCGAGCAGGTTCGCGCTGTCCAGCGCGATCGCCGCGTGGTCGGCCAGCGACGACAGCAGCGCCACCTCGTCGGCGGAGAACTCCCGCGCGGCGCGGTCGGAGGCGAACAGCACGCCGAGCACCTTCGGGCCGATGGCCAGCGGGACGCCGAGGATCGCGGTCAGGCCCTCGTCCTGCACGCCGGAGTCGATGTGCCGGGTGTGCTTGAACCGTTCGTCGGTGAAGTAGTCGGAAGTCGCGTACGGCCGCGCGGTCTGCGCGACCAGCCCGCCGAGGCCCTCCCCCAGGCCGAGCACGATCTGCTGGAACTCCGCCGACACCGAGCCGTCGCTGACCCGGATGTAGGTCTTGCCCTCGGCCTCGTTGTTCAGGCTCAGGTAGGAGACGTCGACGCCGAGCAGCGCCCGCGCCCGCCGGACGATCGAGCGCAGCACGGTGTCCGGGTCGGACAGCGCGGCGAGCTCGCTCGCGGTCTCGAACAACGCCGTGAGCTGGGCTTCGCGCCGCCGGTGCTCGGCCAGGGTTTCGCGGATCCGCAGGGCCAGCTCGCCCGCGCTGGCCAGCGCGGCCAGGTCGGCCGGGCCGAGCGTGCCCCCGGCCCGGGCCGCCACGACGACGTGCGCCAGCTGCTCGGTGCTCGCCCCGGAGGCGAGCAGGTCGAGCAGCCGGCGCAGCGCGTCCGAGGGTGCGGTCACGGCGGTCATGCTAGGGCGAAACGGTCGCCGTTTCCGCTTCGACGTCGTCGTGCAGCGATTCGCCGCGGGTTTCGCGGGCGGCGAGCAGGGCGACGACCGTGATCAGGCACATCGCCGCGACGTACAGCGACACCGGCACGGTGCTGCCCCACGCCGAGAACAGCGCGACGGCGATCAGCGGCGCGACGGCCCCGGCGGCGATCGACGACAGCTGCCCGCCGACCGAAAGGCCGGTGTAGCGCACCCGGGTCGGGAACTGCTCGGCGAAGAACGCGGCCTGCGGCCCGTACATCGCGCCGTGCAGCACCAGCCCGACGGTCGCGGCCAGCACGATCACCGGCGACGACTTCGTGTCCAGCAGGGCGAAGAACGCGAAGCCCCACAAGGCCATCCCGATCGCGCCGAACAGGTAGACCGGACGCCGCCCGACGCGGTCGGACAGCGCGCCCCACAGCGGGATCGTCACGAAGTGCACGGCCGAACCGATCAGCACCGCGGTCAGCCCGACGCCCTTGGGCAGGTGCAGCCCGGTCGTGACGTACACCAGGATGAACGCGGTGATCACGTAGTACGAGACGTTCTCGGCCATCCGCGCGCCGATCGTGATCAGCACCTGACGCCGGCTGTTGCGGAAGACGTCGACCACCGGAACGTGCTTCTCGACCCGCGCCTCGGCCTGCCGCTGGGCGGCGAGGAACACCGGCGACTCGGCGACGGCCAGCCGGATCCACAGCCCGATCAGCAGCAGGACACCGGAGAGGAGGAAGGGGACGCGCCAGCCCCAGGACAGGAACGTCGCATCGGACTGCGTGGCGGAGAGGATCGCCAGGACGGCGGTGGCCAGCAGGTTGCCGCCGGGCGCGCCGCATTGCGGCCAGCTCGCCCAGAACCCGCGGCGGCGGCCGTCACCGTGTTCGGAGACGATCAGCACGGCGCCACCCCATTCGCCGCCGAGCGCGAAGCCCTGGACGAGCCGCAGCAGCGTGAGCAGGATCGGGGCCGCGACGCCGGCGGTGGCGTAGGTCGGCAGGACGCCCATCAGGCAGGTCGAGCCGCCCATCAGGACGAGGCTGACGACCAGCAGTTTCTTGCGCCCGAGCCGGTCGCCGAAGTGGCCGAAGACCAGGCCGCCGATCGGGCGGGCCAGGAACCCGACGGCGTAGGTCAGGAACGCCAGCAGCGTGCCGGTCAGCGGGTTCGCCGTCGGGAAGAACAGCTTGTTGAAGACGAGGGCGGCGGCCGAGGTGTAGAGGAAGAAGTCGTACCACTCGATGGTGGTGCCGATCAGGCTCGCGCCGACGATCTTGGCGATCGCCGACCGGTGGGGTTGGCTCACTGCGGGCTCCACTTCCTTGTGGTTGTGCGGCGGGTTAAGCGGCGGTCCAGCCGCCGTCGAGCGGGATGGAGGCCCCGGTGATGTGACCGGCGTGCGGCGAGCACAGCCACACCACCAGGGAAGCGACGTCTTCGGGTTCGATCAGTTTCTTGATCGCGGCCCGCTTGAGCAGGACCTCGGCGACGACGTCCTCGCGCGGGATGTCGTGCTCGGCGGCCTGGGCGTCGATCTGCCCGTCGACGAGCGGCGTGCGCACGTAACCCGGGTTGACGCAGTTGCTGGTGACGCCGTGTTCGGCCCCTTCCAGCGCGGCGACTTTGGAGAGCCCTTCGAGACCGTGTTTGGCGGCGACGTAGGCGGCCTTGAAGGCGGACGCGCGCAGCCCGTGGACGCTCGACATGTTGACGATCCGCCCCCACCCCCGCGCGTACATCGAGGGCAGCGCGTGCCGGATGAGCAGGAAGGGGGCGGTCACCATCAGCGACTGGATGTGGGTGAACCGCTCGGGCGGGAAGTCCTGGATCGGCGCAACGTGCTGGACGCCGGCGTTGTTGACCAGGATGTCGACTTCGGCGGGCAAGGCGCCGACGGAGGCGGGATCGGCGAGGTCGGCGGCGTGCGCCCACCCGCCGACCTCGGTGGCGGCGGCTTCGGCCCGGTCGGCGTCCAAGTCGACGACGTGCACCTTGGCCCCGGCCGCGGCGAGGGCGCGGACGCAGGCGAGGCCGATGCCACCGGCCCCGCCGGTGACGAGGGCGGTGCGCCCGTCCAGATCGCTGGTCATGGACGGGAACGGTAAGCGTGACGCCGGTCGCGAGCTATGTGCGAGAGGGCTACACCTGGGGAAGATCCAGTGTGGCCGGGCGACACAGTGCGAAGAGTAAGGCATCCCACGATCGGGTGGAGATTTCGAGGGTGCCGCCGGACCGATCCTTGGTGTCGCGGATTTTTGCCGCAGGTCCGAGCGCCACTTCCACGCAGTTGATCTTCTCCGAATAGCCGGAGATCCGCCACTCACCCATCCGAGCCTCCGAGGTCGGCAAGCACCTCCCTGATCAGCGCGCAGCTGTCCGGCTCGCTCAGCGCGAGAGCCGCCAGGGACTTCGCGACCGACCGGTAGTCGGCCACCTGATCCTCAGCGTAGAGGTAGCCACCTACCCGATATTGCTCGAGAAAGACGATCGGCGGCAGCTGCGGGAATTCGAGGATCGACAGCGGGCCGCAGTACCCCGGGTGGTAGCTGCCGGTGCCGCGGAGCACCCGAATACCGATGTTCCGCCGCCGCGAGAGGTCGAGCAGGAGCTGCAGCTGCTCGACCATCACCGGAGCTTCGATGAAGGGCGGCCGCAGAACCGACTCCCCGATCACCGCCCGGAAATCGGCCGGCCTCGGCCCGGTGAGCAAGCCGCGCCGCACCTGCCGCAGCAGAAGGAGCTTCTCGAGCTCATCGCCCGCCACGCCGAGATCACTCAGCACCGCCCGGGCATAGGCCCGCGTCTGCAACAGTCCGGGAACCAGAGCCGGTTCCCAGTTGAACAAGTCGCTCGCCTCGCGCTCGTACAGGACATAGATCCCGGTTTTCGAGGCCTCCAGCCAGTTCTCTTCGGTCGCCGTGCGGGCGAGGTCCAGCAACCTCGCCCGCTCCCCCGGCTCCACCACCAGCGCCCCCATCAGCAGCGCCACCTGCTCGATCTTCGGGATCCGCTTCCCGTACTCCCAGTTGGACAGTTCCTGCGCATGCACGCCGATCTTCCGGGCCAGCTGCCGCACGCCGAGGTTCCGCGCCTCCCGGCAGGTGCGCAGCCCGAACCCGAGCGCTCTCGCCCGGGGTGTCGCGAAGGGTGTCGCCATGAGCGCATTCTGTCACCGGGGTCCGACATTTCCGTCCGGCCGCCCGCCCGCTGGTGTCGCGGATCCGCGTCGGTTTCCCTGCTGGTCATGGACCCGGACCACGCACTTCTGACCCGTCTTCGCGACCTCGCCGAAACGCTCCCCGGCGACGTCGCCTGGCTGAGCGGCCCGCCCCTGCGGGCCGACGGCATGCGCGATCTCGGCGAGCGGCTCGCCTGCCTCGGCGCGGACCTGATCACGCGCGCCGGCGAGCTCGACGAGATCGCCGCCGCCCGCCTGCCCGACCACGGCTGGATCCCCGAGTGCGGCCCGGAGCCGCGCCGCCGGGCCGTCCACTACGTCGGGCGCGGCGAAGTACGGCTCGGCCTGATCTACTTCGCCAGCTGCGGCGCGGGCTGCTTCCCCTTCTACAGCCGGGACCCGTGGGACAGGACCGCCCGGCACCGGCGGTGCGAGAAGTGCGTCGAAGAGGCGTACCGGCTCATGAGCGTTCCGCCAGCACCGCAAGGTAGTGCACGTTCGTCATGACCCCGAGGACGTTGCCGAACGGGTCGACGACCGACGCCGTCACGAACCCGGGTCCCCGCTCGGTGATCGGCTCGTACTCCTTCGCGCCCAGCTCGAGCAGCCGGGCGACCGTCGCTTCGAGGTCGTCGACGTGCCAGAAGACGATCTCGCCGCCCGGGCCGTCCTGCTTCGCGGGGGCGTAACGGCGGTCGATGATGCCGAGCTCGTGCCGGTAGTCGCCGATCCGGAACTCCGCGTATCCGGGGACGGTGAAGTACGGCTCGATCCCCAAGAACTCGGTGTACCAGGCCTTCGCGGCCTCGTGGTCGTCGGCGTAGAACGAGACGGTCGCCATTCCTCGCAGCATGTCCTGCTCCTTCTCCCTCGTGTGGAGCCATCCTGCGGAGTCAAAGTGCTCACGGAGTGAGCACTTTGACTGCGACACTTCCCCCATGCGCGCCGACCGCCTCGTGGCCACCCTCCTGCTGATGCAAGCCCGCGGCCGCGTCACGGCCGCCGAACTGGCCGCCGAGCTGGAAATCTCCGTCGCGACGGCCCGCCGTGACCTCGAAGCGCTCTCGTCGGCCGGGGTGCCGGTCTACCCGCAGCCGGGCCGGGGCGGCGGCTGGCAGCTCGTCGGCGGCGCGCGCACCGACCTCTCCGGCCTGAGCGCCCGTGAGGCCCAAGCCCTCTTCCTGCTCGCGGGTCCGGCGGCGGCCGGTTCCCCCGAGGTCAAGTCCGCGCTGCGGAAGCTGATGGGCGCGCTGCCGGGCACGTTCCGCGCGGAGGCCGAAGCCGCCGCGGACGCGGTCGTCGTCGACCAGGCGGGCTGGGGCGAGCGCCCGAAGGACCGGCCGCCCATCGTCTCCCTGCTGCGTGACGCCGTCATCGCCCGCCGCCGGGTCCTCCTGGCCTACGCCGGGCGGGAGCGGTCGGAACGCCTGGTCGACCCGTGGGGCCTGGTCGACAAGGACGACGTCTGGTACCTGGTCGCCGGCACCGCGAAGGGCCGCCGCACCTTCCGCGTGGACCGGATCGTCGCGGCCTCCCCGACCGACGAGCCCGCGGACCGCCCGTCGGACCTGGAGCTGGCGCGGGTGTGGCAGGAGGTCGTCGAGGAGGTGGAGCAGCGGCGGTCCCTGCTCAGCGCGCACGTGGTGCTCGACCGTCGCTGGTTCGGCGTGCTCCGGGATCGGTTCGGGCGGCACTGCGAGCTGGTCGCCGAACTGCCCGGGGACCGCGTCCGGGCGCGGGTGGCCGCGCCGGCGCCGGTCATGATCGCCCAGGAGCTCGCGGGGTGGGGCGCGCTCGTCGACGTCGAAGATCCGGACTCGGTCCGGGCGGAGCTGGCACGCCTGGGTGCGGAGCTGGTGGCCCGCTATGCTCGGTGAACGCTGTTAATTCCTCTACAATGGACAGCCGGAGGACCCACTACGAGTGTCCGTTACCCACCGGTATCTGGCCGTTCGGAGTATCCGCGATCACCCGTTTGCTGCTAATGTGACGCCTCCGTGACCTGAACGTGCGTTCGGTGACACTTACGTGAGGGACGAGCGATGCGTGACGATGTGGTCGAGGCGAGTGCCGTCGTGGGGCACACGCCGGACGTGGTGTGGCAGATCGTCGGATCGCCGGAGTGGTACTCGCGGTTCGTGCCGGAGATCAGCTGGTGCGAGATCCAGGAGCCGGCCGGGCGCGGCCGTGGCCCGAAGGGCGTGATCCGGATCGTCCCCGAGCGGGGGCCGATGCTCCAGACGCAGATGCAGGCCGTCGTCTACCGGCCGGGCGAGCACGTCGTGTGGTGCGGGGTCCCCGACGAGGGCACCTGGGTGTCCCTGGAGCTCAGACCCCTGGCCGGCGGGAAGACCGAGCTGTTCGTGCGGATGATGCTGCCGCCGTCGCACCTGGAACTCGTTTCGTCGATCAAGAAGGACGTCCGGACCCTCGGCCGTCGCCTCGACCTGCACCTGGCCGGCGCATCCGACCCGGACGCCGACGACGGCACCAAGGCCACCAAGCTGCGCACCACGAGCATCCTGCTGCGCGCGGGCGTGCTCAGCGCCGGCCGGCCGGACAAGCTGGCGCGGCAGCTGAACTCCCTCGCGCAGTGGGGCGCCACGGTCGCGGGCGGCTACCAGGCCGCGGCGGCGCGCGTCCCGGACGAACTCGCCCTGCACGACGAACGCAGCGTCCGCACCTTCCGCCAGGTCCAGGAGCGCAGCGACCGGCTCGCCAACGCGCTGAGCGAACTCGGCGTCGGCGAACGCGACCGGATCGCGCTGATGTGCCGCAACCACGCGGCGATGATCGAGTCGTTCGTCGCCGCCAGCAAGCTCGGCGCCGACGTCATCCTGCTGAACACCGGCCTCTCCGCGGCCTCGGTGAAGGACGTGCTCGCCGAGCACCAGCCCGCCGCCGTGCTGGCCGACGACGAGTTCGCGCAGACCATCGCGAACGTGCCGGGCGACTTCGCCCGGATCAGCACCTGGCCGGACGCCGACGCCGGCTACCCGACCGTCGACGAGCTGATCCACGCCGCGCCGGCCGACCGCCCGAAGCCGGTCGAGCGGCCGGGCCGGCTGATCGTGCTGACCTCCGGCACGACCGGGACGCCGAAGGGCGCCCGCCGTCCCACGCCGAAGGGGCTGGGCACCGCGGCGGCGATCCTCGACCGGATCCCGCTGCGCTCCGGCGACCGGCTGCTGGTGGCCGCGCCGCTGTTCCACACCTGGGGCCTCGCGGCGATGCAGATCGGCATGGCGCTGCGGGCGTCGCTGGCGCTGATCCGCAAGTTCGACGCCGAAGAGACGCTGCGGACCATCGCCGAGCAGAAGTGCGACGCGCTGTTCGCCGTGCCGATCATGCTGCAGCGGATCATGGACCTGCCCGAGCGGGTCCGCTCGCGCTACGACCTGTCGTCGCTGCGGATCGTGGCCAGCAGCGGCTCGGCGATGTCGGGGGCGTTCGTCACACAGTTCATGGACACCTTCGGCGACGTCCTCTACAACTTCTACGGCTCGACCGAGGTGTCCTGGGCGAGCATCGCCGACCCGGCCGACCTGCGCGCGGCCCCGACGACGGCCGGCCGCTGCCCGCTGGGCACCCGCCTGGCGATCCTGGACGAGGACCGCAAGCCGGTGCCGCCGGGCGGCGAGGGCCAGATCTTCGTCGGCAACGACATGCTGTTCGAGGGCTACACGAGCGGCACCGACCCGGCCCGCGCGGCGGACATGATGGCCAGCGGCGACGTCGGCTACCTGGACGCGGCGGGCCGCCTGTTCGTCACCGGCCGGGCCGACGAGATGATCGTTTCGGGCGGCGAGAACGTGTTCCCCCGCCCGGTCGAAGAGGCGCTGGTGGCGCTCCCGGGCGTGCACGACGCGGCGGTGGTCGGCGTGGCGGACCCGGAGTGGGGCCAGCGCCTGGCGGCGTACGTCGTCCCGCGGCGGGGCGCGTCCCTGCACGCGGAGGACATCCGGCAGTACATCCACCACCGCCTGGCCCGGTTCGCGGTGCCGCGGGACGTGTACTTCGTGCCGGACCTGCCCCGCAACGCGACGGGCAAGATCCTCAAGCGCCTGCTGCACGACGACACCTGGCCGGCGACCAGCGAGTACTGATGCCCGAGCACACCCCGGACGGCCGGTACATCGTCGTCAACGGGCGCCGCTGGCGCGCGACGGACCCCGAAATCCCCGACGACGTCCGCGACCGCCTGCAGAAGCACCTGATGGCGGCCCGGCGCGTCCAGGACCGCGCGCGCACCCAGACAGCGAAGGTGGCGTTGGGCGAACGCGGTGAGCCGTGGTGGGAGCAGACGTCCGCCCAACGCCGGGCGCGGTGGGAAAGCGGCCTCGCCGCCCTCGATCAGCCGACCGGCTGACGGATCACCGTCCTGAGCTTCGCGGGCTCGGTACGGCGCGGGTCGCCGAGGTAGACCTCGTGGTGCAGGCCGGTCTCCTTGAGCCCTTGCTCCGCCAGGAATTCGCCGTGCAGGCGAGCCAGGACCGGCCCTTCGTCGTCGTACGAGCCGATGTGGAGCACCTGCGCGCACCGGCCCTCGTGCAGCTTCTCGAACCGGACCGGCGCGTCGATCTTCTTCTTGCGCCGCACGGTTTCCCGCGCCTCCTCGACCGCCTCCTCACCGATCCACGGCGGCTGCGCGACGAGCATCGTCCACCGCCAGGAATCCTTGGCGCGCACGGTGAAGGCCGCGTAGTCCTCGGCCCACCACAAGCCTTCCAACGGCCCGACGACGAAGTCCTCGCCGCGCTGCTTCGCCGCCATCTTGATCGTGTACGCGAAGGCGTACAGCGCTTCGACGGCCTTCTTGTAGCTCTCGGCCGTGTTCGGGTTGCCGCGGCCGTCGACGGCCAGGAACCGCTGCTCGGGGATGTCCACCAGCGCCCAGTCGGTGTTCTTGGGCGCGTAGAGCTGCTTCAGTTCTTTCTTGATGTCGTACGGCATCAGGTCATCCCTTCCAGCCAGCGGGCTTCCGCCTCGAGCTGCGCGATGGAGTAGTCGAAGATCGCCCGGACGAACGGCGGGGCTTGGTGCTGGGCGTCGGCGGCCTGCCGGACCTCGGCCAGCCGTTCACCGACCGCTTCCGCGCGCCGGGCCAGGGCGGCCGCGAGCCGTTCGGGCGGCACCGCCGGGCTGTTGGCCAGGCCGACCAGCACCGGCTGGTGCATCGGACGCAGCTCCGCGATGGCGGCTTCGGCGGCGGCCGCGCACGCCTTGCGGCCCGCTTCGGTGGCCGTGAACGTCTTCTTGGCCTTGGCGTGCGCGCGTTCCCCCGCGACCTCGGCGACCAGGCCGCGGTCGCGGAGTTTGCCCAGGACGTAGTAGATCGAGCTGAACCCGAGGGCGGTCCAGTCGCGCATACCGCGTTCCGAGACGACCTCGTCCAGCTCGTAGCCGTGCCTCGGCCGCTCGACCACCAGGCCCAGCACCGTCAGTTCCGCGTCGGTCAGCACGTCAGTACTCTAGCACTAGAATACTTGGTCGTCGGAAAATGTCGGTGGGTGCTGGCATGCTGCACCGGTACCCGAAACCGAGGGAGAACAGTGGGGGGACAGGTGGTGACGGCGGTGCCGTGGACCGCGGAGCGCGTGGCCGGGCTGGCGCCGGATCCCGCATCGGAGAAGGCGGGCCGGGCGCTGGCCACGCCGGCGAAGTGGACGGGCTCGGGCGCGTCCGAAGACGCCGTGTGGGGCTTCTGCCAGGGCAGTGGCAAGAAGCCGTACCAGACGTGCGTGGAATTGGCCGAGCCCGCGTTCCGGTGTTCCTGCCCGAGCCGGAAGTTCCCGTGCAAGCACGCGCTGGGCCTGCTGCTGCTCTGGGCGGCCGGGCGGGTTTCCCCGGCCGAGGCGCCCGAATGGGTGCACTCGTGGCTGGCCGAACGGGCCGACCGCGCCCGGCGGGCGGAGAAACGCGCCGAGGCGGCGGGTCCCAAGGACGAGGAGGCGGCCGCGCGCCGCGCTTCCGAACGGGCAGCGCGCGTCGAAGGCGGCGTCGCGGAGCTGAAGGTGTGGCTCACCGACCGGATCGGCGCGGGGTTCGCGGGCTTCGAGCGCAACGGCGGCGAAGAGCTGCGCACGGTCGCGGCCCGGATGGTCGACGCCCAGGCCGGCGGCCTGGCGGGCGGCCTGCGCCGGGCGGCCGGGATCGTCGGCCGCCGCGACTGGCCGGAGGCGCTGCTGGCCGAGCTGTCGCTGTTGTACCTGTTGGCGGACTCGGCGACCCGCTTGGAGTCGCTGCCTCCCCCGTTGGCGGAGACGGTCCGTACCCGGCTCGGCTTTTCGGTGGAGACGGCGAGGGTCCTGGAGGAGGGCGAGCGCGTCGCGGACGACTGGCTGATCACCGGCGCGGCGGACGAGGAGAACGACCGGCTCCTCACCCGCCGCACGTGGTTGCGCGGCCTCGGCACGGGCCGGGACGCGCTGGTGCTGTCGTTCGCCCCGCCGGGCCGTCCCTTGGACACGTCACTGCCACCGGGCCACCGCCTGACGGCCGAGCTGGCGTTCTACCCGGCCGCGGCGCCTTTGCGGGCATTGGTGGCGGAGCGGGGAATCCCCCTGGCGGCCCCGACGGCCGAGGGCGGCTCGATCGCGGAAGCCTTGGCGACGTACGCGCGAGCGGTGGCGGCGGACCCGTGGGTGGAGCGTTGGCCGGTCCTGCTGTCGGACGTGACCCCGGCGGAGCACGGGGGCGGGTGGTGTCTGTCCGAAAAGGACGGGACGGCGTTGCCGCTGGTGCCGTACGCGTTCCCGTGGTCGTTGCTGGCGCTGTCGGCGGGCGCCCCCCTGACGGTGGCGGCCGAGTGGAGCCCGGCGGGGTTGCGACCACTGTTGTGCTGGCACGAGAACCGGGCGGTGCGGCTGTGAACACCTCCCCCGTCCACGATTCGGAGGTCCGCCCGTGAAGGCCTGGGAAGACCTCGTCGGCACCGCCCTCCTCGGCACCCGGCGGCGCACCCTCGACCCCTCCGCCCAGCCGCCGGCCGTCCGGCAGCTCGTCGCCGGCAAGACCGATCCCGCCGAACAGCTGCTCGCCGCCGCGGCCGTGCTCACCACCTACCGGCGGGCCGGTCGGCCCGCCCTGCACGACATCCGGCCCCTGCCCGTGGCCGCCGCCGATGAGCGGCCCTCCATCCCGCCCCTCGCCCGGGACCGGCTCGGCCGGTTGCTCGCCGCCAGTCATCCCGATCTGCTGCTCGAGTGGCTCGGGATCGTCGCCGGCACCGGCTACCGCGTCCCGCCCGAAACCCTGCCGCTGCTCGCCGAAGCCGCCCGGACCAAGGCCGCGCTGCGGGCACCGCTGGTCGCCGTGGCCGGGCCGGGTGGGGCGTGGCTCGGGCAGCGGAACCCCGACTGGTCCTTCCTCTCCGCGCCCGCGGACGAGCAGGCCGACGTCTGGCAGTACGGCAGCCTCGCCCAGCGCCGCCGCTGGCTGGCCGCCAAGCTCGCCGAGGATCCCGAAGCCGCGAGGAACGCCCTCACCTCTTCGTGGAAGAGCGAGCCCGCCGACGTGCGGGCCGACTTCCTCGGCGTGCTCGCCGGGCACCTCCGCCCGCAGGACGAGGACTTCCTCGAAGCCGCGCTCACCGATCGCGCCGCCGCCGTCCGGGAACAGGCCGCCGACCTGCTCGGGCGGATTCCCGGCACGCGCTACGGCGAGGGCATGGCACAGCGGCTGCGGCCGCTGGTCCACCGCCGCAACCGGGTGCTCACCGTCGCGCTGCCCCAGGGCGAACGCGGCGACGGCACCGTCCGGCTGCGCACGCTCGTCGCCGCCGCTCCACTGTCCTTCTGGTCCGAATTCGGCCCGCCCGCCGAGGTCGTCCGGATGACCGTCGAAGGCTGCCCGGCCGGTGTGCTGCGCGACTCCTGGGCCACCGCCGCCCTGCGCCAGCGCGACGAATCCTGGGCGCAGGCGCTGATCGGCGCCGATCCCGGCGGGCGCACCACGCCCCCGCTGCTCGGCGTGCTGAGCCCGGCCGCCCAGGCCGCCACCGTCGGGCACCTGATCGGCCGGCTGCCCGTCGAATCCTTCGCACGCCTGGTGCACGAACTGCCCCGGCCGTGGACGAAGGAGCTCGGCACCGCCCTGCTCGACTGGATCGCCCGCCAGGACGACCACCGCCTGGTCTCGCACGCCGCCGTCGTGATCGCCCGCGCGGTCCCGCGCGGCTGCCTGGGCCACCCGCTCGCCACCACCCGGCTGACCATGGACGCCGGTCCGTGGCGCCGGGCGCTCACCGAAACGCTGAACTTCCGCCGCGAAATGTACGAGGAGCTCGCATGACCGCCCCCACCGTCCTCCGGCCGCACGCCGAACAGGACCACGCCGCCGAGCTGGCCGCGCTGGCCGCCGCCGACGAGCGGGCCAAGCCGCCCAACTGGAACCTGTCGCCCTGGGCCGTCGTCGAGTACCTGCTCGGCGGCACCTTGCCCGACGGCACCGTCATCACCCCGAAGTACGTCGGCCCGCGGCGGCTGATCGAGGTCGCCGTCGCCACCCTCGCGACCGACCGCGCGCTGCTGCTGCTCGGCGTGCCCGGCACGGCGAAGACGTGGGTGTCCGAACACCTTTCCGCCGCCATCAGCGGCGACTCGACGCTGCTGGTGCAGGGCACCGCGGGCACGTCCGAGGAGTCGATCCGCTACGGCTGGAACTACGCCCGCCTGATCGCCGAGGGCCCGAGCGCCGCCGCCCTGGTCGAAAGCCCGGTGCTGCGCGCGATGCGGGACGGCAAGCTCGCCCGCCTCGAAGAGCTCACGCGCATCCCGGCCGACGTCCAGGACTCGCTGATCACCATCCTCTCCGAGAAGACGCTGCCGATCCCCGAACTCGGCACCGAGGTGCAGGCCCGCCCCGGCTTCAACCTGATCGCGACGGCGAACAACCGCGACAAGGGCGTCAACGAGCTGTCCAGCGCGCTGCGGCGGCGGTTCAACACGGTCGTGCTGCCGCTGCCGGACAGCGCCGAGGCCGAGGTCGAGATCGTCAGCCGCCGGGTCGCCGAGCTGGGCACGTCGCTGCAGCTGCCCGCGGAGGCCGCCGAACTGGCCGAGATCCGCCGTGTGGTCACGGTGTTCCGCGAGTTGCGCTCGGGCCGCACCGAAGACGGCCGCACGGCGGTGAAGTCGCCGTCCGGCACGCTGTCGACCGCGGAGGCGATCAGCGTGCTCACCGGCGGCCTCGCCCTGGCCGCCCACTTCGGCGACGGCGTGCTGCGCCCGCACGACATCGCGGCCGGCATCCACGGCGCGGTGGTCAAGGACCCGGTGGCCGACCGCGCGATCTGGATCGAATACCTGGAGACGGTCGTCCGCGAGCGCGACGGCTGGGCCGACTTCTACCGGGCCGGTCAGGAGCTCTCTTGACCTCGACCCAGCTGCTCGGCATCCGCCACCACGGCCCGGGATCCGCCCGGGCCGTGGCGACGCGGCTCGCCGAGCTCGAGCCCGACATCGTGCTGATCGAAGGCCCGCCCGAAGCCGACGCCCTGGTCGAGCTGACCGAAGACCCGGCCATGCAGCCGCCGGTCGCGCTGCTGGCGTACGCGACCGACGACGTCTCGCGCGCCGCGTTCTGGCCGTTCGCCGTCTTCAGCCCGGAGTGGCAGGCCCTCACCTACGCCCGCGAAGCCGGGATCCCGGTGCGGTTCTGCGACCTCCCGGCCGCGCACACCTTCGCGGCGCCGCCGGACGAGCACACCGGCCCGCCGGTCGACCCGCTCGCCCTGCTGGCCTCGGCCGGCGGGTACGACGACCCGGAACGCTGGTGGGACGACGTCGTCGAATCGCGGCGGGACGCCGAAAACCCGTTCGAAGTGATCGCCGAAGCGATGACAGCGGTGCGGGAGGGCGAAAAACCGCCGCAGGGCAACGAAGCACGCCGTGAGGCATACATGCGCTCGGTGCTGCGCCGCACCCGCAAGGACGGCTTCGAGAACATCGCCGTCGTCTGCGGTGCCTGGCACGTGCCCGCGCTGGCGGACCCGCTGCCGCCGGCGTCGCACGACCAGGCCGTCCTCAAAGGACTGCCGAAGCGGAAGGTGGCGTGCACCTGGGTGCCGTGGACGCACGGCCGTCTCGCCACGGCCAGCGGTTACGGCGCGGGCGTGCGCTCGCCGGGCTGGTACCACCACCTGTTCACCACGTCCGGCGACGTCACCGCGCGCTGGCTGGCCGGGGTCGCCGCCGTCCTGCGGGAGGAGGACCTGCCGGTCTCGACCGCGCACGTCATCGAGGCGGTCCGCTTGGCCGAGACGCTCGCCACGCTGCGGGGGCGGTCGTCGGCGGGGCTCGCCGAGGTCACCGAGGCGACCCGGTCCGTGCTGTGCGGCGGGGACGAGGTTCAGGTCGAGCTCGTCACGCGGCGGCTGGTGGTCGGCGAACGGCTCGGCGAAGTGCCGGAGCGCGTCCCGCAGCCGCCGCTGGCCGCGGACCTGACCGCGACCGCGAAACGCCTGCGGCTCAAGAAGGACCCGATCGTCAAGGAACTCGACCTCGACCTGCGGACGCCGGGCGGGCTCGACCGCTCGAAGCTGCTGCACCGGCTGCGGATCCTCGGTATCGAGTGGGGCAGCCGGGAGGCGTCGGCGCGGCGGAACAAGGGCACGTTCCGCGAGACGTGGGCGCTGTGCTGGGAGCCGTCGTTCGAGGTCGACCTGGTCGCGGCGGCGGTGTACGGCACCACCGTGCCGTCGGCGGCCACCGCCGCGGTCCGCGGCACGGTCGAGGGCACGCCGCCGCTGGACGAGGTCACCACGGCCGTCGAGAACTGCCTGCTCGCCGACCTGCCCGACGCCCTGCCCGAGGCGCTCGCGGCGCTCGACGCCCGCGCGGCGGCGGACGCGGACGTCGCCCGCCTGATGTCGGCGCTGCCCGCGCTGGCCCGGGCGACCCGGTACGGCAACGTCCGCGGCACGGACACCGCCGCCCTGCGGGCGGTCGCCGACCGGATGCTGGACCGGATCTGCGCCGGGCTGCCCCCGGCCGCGCACGGCATCGACGAAGACGCCGCGGCCCGGCTGGCCAAGCTCGTCGACGGCGTGCACGACGCGACGTCGCTGCTGGGCGAAGACCCGAAGGAGCGCTGGCTGGCGGCGCTGGCCCGGCTGGCGGAGCGGCCGTCGCTGCCCCCGCTGCTGGCCGGCCGGCTCACCCGCATCCTGCACGACGCCGGGCGGTTCGACGCGCTCGACGTCGAGCTGCGGCTGGGCCGGGCGCTCACGCCCGGGGTGGTCCCGTCGGCGGGCGCGGCGTACGTCGAAGGTTTCTTCGACGGCGGTGCCCTGCTGCTGGTGCACGACGAGAGCCTGCTGCGGGTGATCGACGCGTGGCTGTCGTCGATCCCGGCCGACACCTTCACCGAGGTGCTCCCGTTGCTGCGCCGCACGTTCGGGGCGTTCAGCGGGCCGGAGAAACGCGCGATCGGGCAGCGCGCGGCCGGGCTCACCGGGGCCGCGCGCACGGTGGCCGTCGCCGACGAACTGGACGAAGACCGGGCCGAGCGCGTGCTGCCGGTCCTGGCGGCACTTCTGGGGGTGGGGGCATGACGGCGGACACGGACCGGGTGCGGCGCTGGCGGCTGGTGCTCGGCGGGGACGGCGCCGGGCCGGGATCCGGCCTGGCGGACGCTCAGCTGTCCGATGAGGACAGTGGGGTCGACGCGGTGCTGGCCGCCCTCTACGACAAGCCGGACGAGGAGTCCGCGGGCAGCCCGCGCAGCGCGAACCTGGGCGCGTCGGCGCCGCGGGTCGCGCGCTGGCTGGGCGACATCCGGCGGTACTTCCCCAGCACGGTCGTGCAGGTCATGCAGCGCGACGCCGTCGACCGGCTCGGGCTCACCCGGATGCTGCTGGAGAAGGAGCTGCTGTCGGCGGTCGAGCCGGACGTCCACCTGGTCGGCACGCTGCTGTCGCTGAACGGCGTGCTGCCGGAGGAGACCAAGGAAACCGCGCGCGAGGTCGTCCGCAAGGTCGTCACCGAGCTGGAGGAGCGGCTGGCCGAACGCACCCGCGCGGCGATCCGGGGCGCGCTCGACAAGGCGTCGCGCACGCACCGGCCGCGGCCCGGCGACGTCGACTGGGCGCGCACGATCCATGCGAACCTGAAGCACTACTCCCCCGACCTGCGCACGATCGTCCCGGAGAAGCTGATCGGCTTCGGCCGGCGGCAGCAGGCGGTGCAGCGGGACGTGATCCTGGCCGTCGACCAGTCGGGGTCGATGGCGGAGTCGGTGGTGTACTCGGGGCTGTTCGGCGCGGTGCTGGCGTCGATGCGGGCGTTGAAGACGTCGTTCGTGGCGTTCGACACCGAGGTCGCGGACCTCACCGAGCACCTCGCCGACCCGGTCGACGTCCTGTTCGGCACCCAGCTGGGCGGCGGCACGGACATCAACCGCGCGATCGCGTACTGCCAGGGCCTGGTCGAGCGCCCCGAGCGGACGCTGCTGGTGCTGATCAGCGACCTGTACGAGGGCGGCGACGCCGACGAGCTGCTGCACCGGATGGCCGAGCTGGCCGGCGCGGGCGTGCAGGTGGTGACGCTCCTGGCCCTGTCGGACTCGGGCGCGCCGTCGTACGACCACGAGCACGCGGCGGCCTTGGCCGAGCTGGGCATCCCGGCCTTCGCGTGCACGCCGGACCAGTTCCCCGACCTGATGGCGGCCGCCCTCCGCGGCGACGACCTGCGGAGCTGGGTTGCGGAATCAAACTGACTCCGCGGTGGTTGTGCGAGGTGCGGGACGAGATCCCGCAGGAAGGACGGCTCGCCATGAAGGTCCGCACCTCGATCCGTTCACTCGCCCGCCAGCCGGGTGCCCAGGTCATCCGCCGCGGCAACCGCGTGTTCGTGATCAACAAGGACAACCCGCGTTCGAAGGCTCGCCAAGGCTGACCCACGCAACACGCCCGGCCCCGGAGCCACCAGCTCCGGGGGCCCGCGGTGCACCAAAAGGAGATGCCCCTCCAAACACACGTGATGCCTTCCTGATCACGGGTGATGCCGGTTAGCGCGCGGCGGGTGTTCGGTCTGCCGCGGGGGCGAAGCGGAGGACGCCGTCGTCCAGGCGGGCGAGGCGCATGTCGGCGAGGTCCAGCAGGTAGTTCTGGCGCATCGTCCAGGGCCGTCGGCCGCCCTGCTTCGGCAAGCCTGCAGCGGCCCGCTTGATGTAGCCCGACTGCAGGTCCACGATCGGCCGCGGCCGGCCCGCCCCGGCCGCCGACGCCACGTCCGGAACGCAGTACGCAAAGCCGTTCCGGTCCAGGTACGCCAGCAACCGGCACACGTACTGCGACGCCAGGTCCGCCCGCAGCGTCCACGAGCTGTTCGTGTACCCGACGCACCACGCCAGGTTCGGCACGCCGCCGAACATCGTGCCCTTGTACGCGCGCTGCTCCCCCGGCTCGATCTCGCGCCCGTCGACCGCAAGGGCGATCCCGCCGAACGCCACCAGCCGGAGACCGGTCGCCGTGACGACGACGTCCGCCGGCAGCGAGCGGCCCGATTCCAGCGCCACGCCCGACGGCGTGAACCGCTCGATCCGGTCCGTCACGATGTCCGCCTTGCCCGACCTCAGCGCCCGGAACAGGTCCGCGTCCGGCACCAGGCACAGCCGCTGGTCCCACGGGTCGTACGACGGCACGAAGTGCGGGTCCACCGGGATCGACGCCGGCAGCTGCGCCGCCACGCGCTTGCGCAGCGCCGCCGCCGCGCGGCGCGGCAACCGCCGCATCAGCTGGAAGAACAGCGTCCCCATCACCACGTTCTTGCCGCGGACCACCCGATGGGCGAGCTTCTCCGGCAGCAGCGCGCGGATCCGGTCGGCCAGCGCGTCGTGCCCGGGCCGCGCCACGATGTACGACGGCGACCGCTGCAGCATCGTCACCCGCGCCGCCGTCGAGGCCAGCGCGGGAACCAGCGTCACCGCCGTCGCGCCGCTGCCGATCACCACGACCCGCTTGCCCGCGTAGTCCAGGGACGCGGGCCAGTGCTGCGGGTGCACGATCTCCCCGGCGAACTCCGAACGGCCCGGGAAGTCGACCACGTGCCCGGATTCGTACGAGTAATAACCGCTGCACAGGTACAGGAAGCGGCAGGTGAACGTGGCGCCGTGCGCGGTCGAGACCGTCCACCGCGCGTCGGAGGACGACCACGAAGCCCGCACGACCCGGTGCCCGAAGCGGATGTGGTCCGGCACCCCGAAAGCCTCGGCCGTCGAGCGGATGTAGCTCAGGATCGACGGCCCGTCGGCGATCGCCTTCGGGTCCTTCCACGGCCGGAACGGGTAACCGAGGGTGAACATGTCCGAGTCGGAGCGGATGCCGGGGTACCGGAAGAGGTCCCAGGTTCCGCCGATCGTGTCACGCGCTTCCAGCACCGCGTACGTCTTGCCCGGTAACCGTTCCTGCAGCCGGCAGGCCGCGCCGACGCCGGACAGGCCGGCGCCCACGATCAGGACGTCCACGTGCTCGGTCATGTCCGGCAGCCTAACCGAGGTGGGGTCCCCGCCGGACCGGGTCGGGGCACCGGACCGGCGGGGAAGCCTGCCTACACCGCGACGATCTTCGTGGCGCCGAACGTGCCCTTCAGCGGCACTTCGACCGACCGGCCACGCACGGTCACCGTCACACTGTCCTGCAGCTGCGTCGGGTCCGCCACCGCGAGCTGGGTCCGGAACCCGCACCGCCCGACCGCCACCGACGCCGGCCCCGACACGCTGACGTCCCCGGCCGAGCCCGCCGCGAAGAAGTTCGCCAGCAGCGTGCCATCGGCCGTGCGGATCGCCTGCACCACCGGGGTGTTCGCCAGCACCCGCCAGCCCAGCGGCGCGGTGAGCGTGCCGATCACCGAGGCGCCCGGCAGCACCGCGTACGCGTACTTCGCGTCCGTCGGCTTGATTCCGTGCTCCAGGACGAGTTTCTGGTACCGGCGCGTGTTCGGCGTCGTGGTGCCCTTGGTGTTGGCGCCGGTGTCGATGTCGCGCCACGCGCCAGTCCGGTCCTCGCGCAGCGCGGTCACCGAGGCGTCGTCGAGCAGCACGTACCCGCCGACGTCCTCCAGGTGCAGCCACCGCGGACGGCGCAGCGCCGCCGCCTTGCCGAGGTCGGTGGCCACTCGCCGGCCGTCGGCCAGCAGGGAACCGCGGCCGCCCTCGCCGAGGTTGCGGTTCTCGATCGTCGTGCGCACGGTGTAGGCGGCCGTGCCGGTGATCCCGGCGCCGAGGCAGACGATCCCGGCCGGGGTGAAGAACCACGACTTCTTCGCGACCAGCGAGCCGTCCCAGTTCTCGAAGTCGAACGCGTAGGTGCCGTGCCGCGCGTCCCAGCTGACACCGCCGGTGTGGGCGTTCGGGCCCACCGGCACGCCGCCGAACTTGGGGTCGACCGGGCCGTCGTGCTCGGTCGTGCCCGGCAGCAGCAGGGGGTCGACCGTCGGCCAGTAGGCGTCGGTGTAGTGGCCCTTGGCGTTCGGCAGGAACGTGTAGAGCACGCCGTCGCCGACGTGGTAGCCCTTCATGTTCTGGCCGTTGATGGCTTCGTAGCGCGAGATCCGCGTCGAGCTGACGCCCAGGGACGCCGACCAGTCGTCGGTGACGTGCACCAGCCGGTCCTGCTGGCCGAAGGTCCGGTGCGTCGCCACGACCCGCGCCGGGCGCGCCCCCGACGCCAGCATGTCCTGCGCGAACTCGATGCCCGGCGTGGCCACCAGGTCCGGGCCGGGCGCGAACCGCTCCGGGTCCGGGATCTTCAGGAACGGCGCGTACGTGCCTTCCTTGATCCACTTCGCGGCGAGGGCGTTGAGGTCGGTCTTCGTCTTGCCGGACGCCGTGCGCGCGAGCACGAGCGTCGCGACGGTGAGCTGGTGGCCGATGTCGTGCCCGGTCTCACCCTGGCGCGACAGCATCCGGCCGCGCACCGGCTCCATCAGCGCGCCCGCGTAGACGAACGGCGCGAAACTGTCCGCGACCAGCGCGTAGATCTTGTCCTTCAACGGTTGCGGCAGCGCGTACTCGGTGCCCTGCGTGACGTGGATGGCGCCGGCGAGGGCGGTCAGCAGCACGATGCCGTAGTGGCCGGGGTACGGGATGGTGTCGTGCTGGATGAACGAGCCGTCGACGTGGAAGCCGTCGCCGGCCGCGCGGTCCAGCTTCGCGACGACGCTCGCCGCGCCCCCGCCCGCGACGTCGGTGAGCGCGTCGATGCCGGTCCTGATCCAGGCGGTGTCGCCGAGCATGGCGCCCGCGACGATCGAGATGAGCCCCTTGTCCGCGCGGTTGGCGCCGGTTTCGACGACGGACGCGTTGTTCGCGCGCAGGTTCGGGTTGCCGACGAACCGCTTGACCGGCTTGAGGTAGCGCGCGAGCTGATCGGCGGTGAGCTGGTCGGCGACCACCGACAGCGTGTGCAGCAGGTAGTACGGAATGCCGATTTCGTAGGTGTACCAGTTGCCGATTTCGCCGACGTTTTCGTTGTACTGGCTCGCGTAGATCAGTTCGAGAGCGGCCTTGACGCGGTCGAGCACGACGGGATCGCCGGACAGCGCCCCGCCGGGGGTGCCCCAGTCGACGGCGATCGCGCGCAGCCGCGCGTACATCGAGGTGGTGTAGTCGCTGCCCGGGCCGAGCGGCAGATCTGTCCACAGTGGAGCATCACCGCCGGCGACGGACAGGCCGGCGTTGTACGCCTTGGCGACGCGGCCCAGGTTGGCGAGGGCAGCGGCCCGTTCCGGCGACGGCCGGTTGATGCCGGTCTGCAACTGCCGGTAGGCGGCGACGATCGGCGCGGTCGCGGCGGGCACCGCGGGTTGTACGGCGGGTTGTACGGCGGGTTGTGCGGGTTGTGCGGCCGGCGCGGCGCTCGCGAGTGCCGGCCGGGTCAGGAGCACGGTGGAAGCGGCCGCCAGGGCACCGCCGCGCAGGGCGTTTCTCCGGTTCACGGGCATGACAATGCCTCCCAGGATCAAGACATCCTTGGCTTGCGGGGAAAGGGATTCAGTTGTGCGGCGGCGTGGGGTCCCGGCCCGGCGCCCTGCGGGAAAGGCACCGGGCCGGGCCGGCGCTTCCCCGGGGAAGCGCCGATTCAGCGGGTCGGAAACTGTCGGTGGCGAGCGATAGGCTGGAAACGGGGGGCGCCCCCGCGGGTCAGCCGGGTCAGCCGGGTCAGCGGGAGCCGTCCGTTCGGCGGGGCAGCTGCCACGGGTTGGCCTCCTGCAGCGGCTCCGGCAACAACGCGTCCGGGAACCCCTGCCAGGCGATCGGCCTCAGGAACCGCTCGATCGCCGCCGTGCCGACCGAGGTCGTCGTCGGGGCCGTGGTTGCCGGGTACGGGCCTCCGTGCTGCTGGGCCCAGCTCACCGTCACCCCGGTGGGCCAGTCGTTCCACAGCAGGCGGCCGGCGATGCGGGCCAGCGGGGGCAGCACCGGCCGGAGCCAGTCCACATCGGACTCCTCGCCGTGGATCGTCGCCGTGAGGCCCGGTTCGAGCACGTCGAGCAGGCTCAGCAGCTCCGCCTGGTCGGCGTACGTGACGATCAGCGACGCCGGCCCGAAGCACTCCTCGTGCACCGTGTCGCCGCCCTCGAGGAACTGCTTGCCCGTGGTGGCCAGCAGGGTCGGGGTGAACGCCGGTGACGAGGAATCCGACGACGACACCACCTCGACGCCCGGGACCTCCCGCAGCGAAGAAAGCTGCGCGGCGTACCCGGAAGCGATCCGGTCGTTCAGCATCGGCTGGGCGGCCGCCCCGGAAAGGGCCGACCGCAACACCTCCGTCAGGCCGTGGTCCTCCGGCAGGAACAGCAGGCCCGGCTTGGTGCAGAACTGGCCCGCACCGAGCGTGAACGACCCCGCGTAGCCCTTCGCCACGGCCTCGCCGCGCGCGGCGATCGCGGCCTCGGTGACCACGACCGGGTTGACGCTGCCGAGTTCGCCGTAGAACGGGATCGGCCGCGGCCGGGCGTTCGCGATGTCGAACAGCGCGCGGCCGCCCGGGATCGAGCCGGTGAAGGACGCCGCCGCGAGGCGCGGGTCCTTCAGGGCCACCACACCCTGGTCCTGGCCGAAGATCACGTCGAAAATGCCCTCGGGCGCACCCGCGCCGAGCAGGGCGTCGCGGACGATCCGGCCGGTCAGCGCGGACAGCTCCGGGTGCCCGGAGTGCGCCTTGACGATCACCGGGCAGCCCGCCGCGAGCGCGGACGCCGTGTCGCCGCCCGCGACGCTGAACGCGAACGGGAAGTTGCTGGCCGCGAACACCAGCACCGGGCCGATCGCGGTCTTCACCCGGCGGATGTCCGGACGCGGGCCCATCGGCCAGTCCGGGTCGGCGTGGTCGACGGTGGCGCCGAGGTACTCGCCGTCGGTGAGGACCTCGGCGAACAGGCGCAGCTGGAACGTCGTGCGCTTCAGCTCGCCCGCCAGCCGCGGCGCCTCCGGCAGGTGCGTCTCGGCGTGCGCCAGCGGGACCAGTTCGCCCGCGGCGGCGTCGAGCGCGTCCGCGGCCGCGGTCAGCCAGCGGGCCCGTTCGGCCGGGGTGGCTTCGGCGGCGGGACGGGCGGCTGCCGCGGCTCCCGTCAGGATCTTCTCGAGCGTGGCGGCGTCGGTGGCCTGGCTCATGGGGGGAACAGCTCCTCAGTTCTCGTGGGCGGCGGCGGTGGCCGTGCCCAGGTCGCCCCAGCGACCCGGACCGGCCAGTCCGAGGTGGTACAGGTGCAGCTCGGCGGCCCCCGCCTTGGCCAGCTCGCCGACGTAGGCGGCGATGTCCGGCACCGGCGCGGCGGCCACCGCGGTGATGTAACTCGCGACCGCCACGCGTTCGGGCAGGGCCTCCCGGGCCGCCGCGACGGCCTCGGCGCCCGTGGCGGGCGCCCACCCGAACAGTACGACCGCGTCGACGTCGTCGGGGGCGGACGGCGTCAGCCCGGGCAGCGCGCCGGTGACCCAGGGGTCGAGCGCTCCGTGCAGCACGATCCGGGTGCCCGCCGGCAGCGTGGCCAAAACCGCGGCCCGCAGCTCGTCGGTCGCCCGCTGCCGAGCCCGCAGCAGCATCTGCGTGAGCTCCGGGGGCAGCCGGTCGCCGGTGACCGCGAGGTCGCCGGTCGCGATCAGCCGCCGGACCTCCTCGACGAGCCGGGCCCGGACGGTCTCCGCGTCGACGTCCCACGAAGCGGCGCAGGCGGCGCAGCAGCAGATCGACAGCAGCCGGGCCACCGCGGGCGCCCACACGCCGTCGGTCTTCTCGTGCTGGTGCTGGTGCACCGCGCCGAGGGGGCCGCAGGCTTCGAGGATCACCGACGACAGCTCGAGCCCGGCCACGGAGTTCGCGACCACGGCCGCGGCGTACTCGCGCACCTCGGGCCGCGACGGGCACAACGCCCACGGGTAGCTCTCCCCGAAGCAGTTGCGCACCACGACGTCCGGGTGCTCGTAGCCGAGCTGGGAGTTGTGGGTCAGGACGATCCAGGCGGCGGCCGGGATCCCGGCGTCGTTGAGCAGCCGGACGGCGTCACCCCCGGAATCCGGAGCCGGCACCCAGTCCGGAGTGGACGGACGCAGCTCGCCCCACCCGCCGGAAACGGGCCGGTAGAACGCCGCGTGCCGCGCCACGACGGCCGTCCGCGACGCCGACCACGGCGTGGCCGCGCGGGCGCTGTGGTAGGACAGCGCCACGGCCACCTCGTCGACGCCGAGCGCCTGGACCCGCGGAACGAAATCGGTCTCCAGGACGTCCCAGGGGTAGGCGTATCCCGTCACCTTCACCGGTTCACCACCTCGCCGTGTTCGGCTCGAACCCGGGCACGTACTTGCGCATGTACGTCCCGTCGTCGCGCTTCGTCAGTCCACACCGGACGTAGTTCTCGTGCAGGCGGGCCAGCGCGTCCTCGTCGAGGGTGATCCCGAGCCCGGGCGTCGTGGGCACCGCGACGGCGCCCTCCCGGAACTCCAGCACCCCGGGTTCGATGACGTCCTCGACCTTCCACGGCCAGTGCGTGTCGCACGCGTAGGTCAGGTGCGGTGTCGCCGCGGCGACCTGCACCATGGCGGCCAGGCTGATCCCGAGGTGGCTGTTGGAGTGCATCGACAGGCCCACGCCGAAGCTCTCGCACGTCACCGACAACGACTGCGTGGCCCGCAGGCCGCCCCAGAAGTGGTGGTCCGACAGCAGCACGCCGATCGCCCGCGCCCGGAAGCCCGGCTCGACGTCACCGAAGTTGACCACGCACATGTTGGTGGCCAGCGGCATCGACGCCTCCGCCGCGACCTGCGCCATGCCTTCGATGCCCGGCGTCGGGTCCTCCAGGTACTCCAGCACCCCGTCGAGCTCGCCGGCCACCCGGATGCCCGTCTCGACCGTCCAGGCGCCGTTCGGGTCGATCCGCAGCGGGTGGCCGGGGAACGCCTCGGCCAGCGCGCGGACGCCGTCGACCTCCCGGGCCGGCTCGTAGACCCCGCCCTTGAGCTTGATCGAGCGGAAGCCGTACTCGTCGATCATCCGCTTCGCCGAGCCCACCAGGGTTTCCGGCGTGGTGATCTCGCCCCAGGAGTCCTCGCGGCCGTCGACGTGCTTGCCGTACTTGTAGAACAGGTACGCCGAGAACTCGACGGCGTCGCGGGCCTTGCCGCCGAGCAGGTCGGTGACCGGGCGGCCCAGGTAGTGCCCCTGCGCGTCCAGGCAGGCGACCTCGAACAGCGAGTACACGCTCGCCACGGTCTTGCGGATCGAAAACCCGCCGATCAGCCCGTGCGCGTCGGTCAGCACCGTGTCCGACAGCGCCCGCGCGACCAGCCGCTGCAGGCCGGGCAGGTCGAACACGTCGTGGCCGCGCAGCTGCGGCAGCACCTTGCGCACCTCGCCGAGGAACGCGGAATCGCCGTAGGACTCGCCGAGCCCGACGACGCCGTCCTCGCACTCGACCTGCACGACGCTGCGCAGCGCGAACGGCTCGTGCACGCCCATGACGTTGAGCAGCGGCGGGTCCGCGAACGCGACCGGGGTCAGCACCACGTCGAGGATCTTCATCAGCCGAGGCCCTTCAGCGTGACGAAGCCGTCCTCCACGACCTTCTCCAGGCGCCGGATCTGCTCCGGCGTCGGCTCGACCAGCGGCGGCCGGACCGGGCCGACCTTGTCGCCGCGCAGCCGGGCGGCGGCCTTCACCAGCGAGACGGCGAAGCCGGGCGTCTCGTCCCGCAGCGCCACCAGCGGCAGGTAGAAGCCGGTCAGCAGCGCGTCCATCACGCGCGTGTCGCCTTCGCCGAGCGCGCGGTGGAAGCGGTGGGCGATCTCCGGCGCGAAGCAGTGCACCGCCGAGGAGTACCGGGCGACGCCGATCGCGGCGTACGCCTTGGCCGAGACCTCCGCGGTCGGCAGGCCGTTGAAGAACAGGAAGTTCCGCGACCGCTCGGTGTCCAGCGCGCGGATGGTGGTGACGATCCGGGTCATCACCTCGGCGTCGCCGTAGCCGTCCTTGAGGCCCACCACCGACGGGATTTCCAGCAGCGACGCCGCGGCCGGCGCGGTGAACACGCCGGTGCCGCGGTGGTAGACGATCACCGGCACCGACGAGTCGCCGACGGCGTAGCGGACGAAGTCGACCAGCCCCGCCTGCGGCCCGGAGACGAGGTACGGGGGCAGCAGCAGGACGCCGTCCGCGCCCCCGGCCTGGGCCGCCGCGACGCCGGCCCGCGCCGACGCCGCGCCGCCCCCGGCGCCCACCCAGACCGGGACGCGGCCGGCGGCCACCTCCCGGGACTTGGCGAGCACCGAGGCGTGCTCGGCGGGCGAGAGCGAGCTGAACTCGCCGGTGCCGCACGCGACGAACAGCGCACCGGCGCCCGCCGCGATGTGGCTCTCCACGTTCTCCGCGAGCGCGTCGAGGTTGACCTCGAGGTCCTCGGTGAACGGGGTGAGGGGGAACGCCAGCAGGCCGTCCAGCTCGATCTCGTTCTGTGCCATCAGTTTCCGCTCTCTCGTCCTTCTTCGGTTGCGGCCGGGTTGGCCATCGTCAGGCGGGCACGGTCGTGCCTTCCTGCTTGCGGTCGACGTCGTCGTCGGCGTTGACAGTGTCGACGATCTCGTCGGCGGCCGCGCTGCGCTCGGGTGCGAGCAGCCCGAGGCCGACGTAGAGCGCGAGCGAAACCAGGATCGGCGTTGCGACGAGGACGGTCTGGTTCGCCTTGAACACGTAGTACACCAGTGCGTAGTCGATCAGGCCGCCCGCCCAGGAGATCAGCGCCGCGCGCGGGCCGCACCTGCGGAACCACGGCAGCATGCCCAGCAGCAGCGGGATCGAGATCGGGCCCATCAGCGCGGCGACCCAGTTGACGACGATCTGCAGCACGCCGCCGAGGTTCTGCGCCTGGGTGGCCACCAGCATGGTCAGCGCGACGAAGATCACCGTGGTGATCCGCGCGGCCTTGAGGCCCTGGACGTCGGTCCACTGCCGGGTGCGGCGGAACATCGCCGGGATCATGTCCCGGGTGATCACCGCGGAGATCGCGTTGGCGTCGGAGGAAACCATCGCCATCGTGTGCGAGAAGATGCCGGCCAGCACCAGGCCGATCAGGCCCGGCGGCAGGAACGTCGTGGTCATGATCGCGTAGGACTGCGTCGGGTCCTTGACGCCGGGGATGAACAGCGGCGCCGCGAACATCGGGAACATGAGCACCAGCGGCCACAAAAGGTACAGCGCCGACGAAAGCCGCGCGCCGCGCCGGGCCTCGTGGGTGTTCGGCGCGGCCATGTACCGCTGCGCCAGGTTCCACATGCCTCCGTTGTACTCCAGCGTCTTCACCAGCACGTAGACGAGCAGGAAGATGGTGGTGTACTTGGACGTCACCGGGTTCACGTGCCCTTCGGGCAGCTTGTCCCACATCGTCCAGAGCGCGGAGATCCCGCCCAGCTTGCCGAGCACCACGACGATCATCACGATCGCGGCGATGGCCTGGATGACGAACTGGCCGAAGTCGGTGAGCGCGTCGGCCCACAGGCCGCCGATGGTGCAGTAGACCAGGGTGACCGCGCCGGTGATGAGGATGCCGAGGTTGTAGTCGAGCCCGGCGAAGACGTGCAGCAGGGTCGCGACGGCGAACCACTTGGCCGCGATGTCGAAGATCTTCAGCAGGCTGCCGCTCCAGGCGAGCGCCTGCTGCGTCGGCACGTTGTACCGCTTGGCCAGGTACTCCAGCGGCGAGGCGACGCCGAGCTTCGAGCGCAGCCGGTTCCAGCGGGCAGCGAACAGCCAGCTGCCGATGCCCACGCCGATGCCGATGCTGGCGAAGCCCCAGAAGTAAACGGTGACGCCGCTGGTGTACGCGACGCCCGCGTACGCGACGAAGAGCACGGCGCTGTACCCGGACATGTGGTGCGAGATGCCGGCCAGCCACCACGGCATCTTGCCGCCGGCCGTGAAGAAGTCCTTCACGTCGCTGACCCGTTTGTGCGACCACCAGCCGATCACGATCATCAGCGCGAAGTACGCGCAGACCATCGTCCAGTCGAGTGCGTGCACCGCAGGCTCCTTTCCGCGTCCACGTCGATGTGGTGCCACTGTTCACATCTATGAACGGAGTCTGTTATAGTGATTATGTTCATCCATAAGAACGTTGTTCGGGACGCTAATATGGCCGGAGTCACAAGTCAACGGCCGGACGGAGGCACACAAATGCCGCAAAAGGTGGACAACGCGGCCGAGAGTGCCCCGGCCGAGTCCTCGGGCGTGAAGTCCGCGCGCCGGGCCGTCGACCTCATCGAGACCTTCGCGGCGAACGACGTCTGGCTCTCGCTGTCCGACCTGCACGCGCGCACCGGCTTCCCGCGCTCGTCGCTGCACGGCCTGCTGCGGACGCTGCTGGAGGCGGGCTGGCTGGAGGCGGACACCAACACCGCCCGCTACCGCCTCGGCGTCCGCGCGCTGATCTGCGGCACGGCGTACCTGGACCGCGACGCCGTCGTCCCGTTCGCCACCGAAGCCCTCGAGCGCATCCGGGAGAAGACCGGCTTCACCGCGCACTTCGCGCGCCGCAACGGCACGGAGGTCGTCTACCTGGAGACCCGCGAGTCACAGCGGTCGACGCACCTCGTCTCCCGCGTCGGGCGCACGCTGCCCGCGCATGCGACGGCCCTGGGCAAGGCGCTGCTGGCCGAGCTGACGCACGACGAGATCGAGGCGCTGATGCCGGCGGCGCTGATCCCGCTCACCCCGAACACCATCACCACGCTCGAAGGCCTGCACGCCGAGTGCGCCGCGACGCGCGAGCGCGGGTACGCCGCGGAGATCGAGGAAGGCACGCTCGGCGTCCGGTGCGTCGCCGCGGTGATCCCGTACCGCATCCCGGGCACCGACGCGATCAGCTGCTCGATGCCGATCGCCCAGGTGGGTGACGACGACGCCCGCCGCGTCGGCGAGCTGCTCGCCGAAACCACCGCCGAGCTCGGGCAGCAGCTGCGCCGGGCCGGCATCCGCTAGCCGCCGCCCTCACCGAAAGGAACCCCATGACGGACCAGCGTGTGCTCATCACCGGGTCGGCGGGTGTCGTCGGCACCCTGATGCGCCCCCGCCTCAGGCGCGAAGGGCGCGTGCTGCGCCTGCTCGACGTCGCCCCGCAGACGGCGTCGGACGCCTCCGAAGAGATCGTGACCGCGTCGGTGACCGACCCGGCGGCGATGGCGGCGGCGTGCGAAGGCGCCGACGCGCTGATCCACCTGGGCGGGCACAGCCGCGAGAACTCGTGGGAGGCCACCCTCGACGTCAACATCAACGGGACGCAGACGGTCCTGGCGGCGGCGCAGGCCGCGGGGATCCGGCGGGTGATCCTGGCGTCGAGCAACCACGCGGTCGGCTTCCGCCGGGTCGACTCCGACCTGCCGGCGGACTCGTCACCGCGACCGGACACCTACTACGGCGTCTCCAAGGCGGCGATCGAGGCGCTGGGGAGCCTGTACCACTCCCGCTTCGGCATGGACGTCATCGTGATCCGCATCGGCTCGTGCTTCGAGACGCCGTTGCCGCTGGGCCCGCGCGGGTTGACGACGTGGCTGTCCCCCGACGACGGCGCCCGGCTGTTCGAGGCGTGCCTGTCGGCGCCTTCGCCGGGGTACCGGCTGATCTGGGGCGTCTCGGACAACACGCGCCGGATCTACTCCCTGGAGGAGGCGGAGGCGCTGGGTTACAAGTCCCTGGACGACGCGGAGGTGTACGCGGACCAGCTGGCCGCGAAGCCCGCCCCGACGGGAGCGGCGGCCGAGTACGTCGGCGGCCCGTTCTGCACCGCTCCCCTGGGCGCGCACAACCCGCTCTGACGGTTCCGGCAAGCCGCGGAGGTACTAGTACCTCCGCGGCTTCCGCCGTTCCCGGGTCCTCGCCAGGGTGACCCCCATGATCTTGAGATCCCGCCGGGCCCGGAAGTGGACGATCGCCGTGGCCAGTGCGCTCGTCGTCCTCATCGCCGGGGCCTACGCCCTGCTCCAGGTGGCCGACTCGCCGACCTTCCAGTTCTTCGGCACGCTCGTGGACCGCGTCGACACCACCGAGAAGGTCGTCGCGCTGACCTTCGACGACGGGCCTGATCCCGCCGGCACGCACACCATCCTGGACACGCTGAAAAGCCGTCAGGTGCCCGCGACCTTCTTCCTCATCGGCCGGGACATCGCCGCGCACCCGGACCTCGCCCGGGACATCGCCGCCGCCGGGCACGAGATCGGCAACCACAGCTTCCGCCACGACCGGATGATCGGCGTGACGCCGGCCTGGGTCGCCGACGAGGTCGAGGCCACCGACGCCCTGATCCGCGCGGCCGGCTACCCCGGCGAAATCCTCTTCCGGCCGCCGAACGGCAAGAAGCTGCTCGCCCTCCCGCGTTACCTGGCCGAGCACCACCGCACGACGATCACCTGGGACGTCGCCCCGGATTCCGCCGGCCTCCCGGACGCGGCCACCGTCGAACGGGCCGTCGTCGACCAGGTCCGGCCGGGCTCGATCGTGCTGCTGCACGCCATGTACGCCTCGCGCGAGCAGACGCGCCGGGCGATCGGGCCGATCCTCGACCAGCTGAAGCAGCGGGGCTACCGGTTCGTGACGGTGTCCCAGCTCATCGGTTCGGCAGGACGAGCCTGACCACCCACTCACCGTTCTGCGGGCCGTGCGTCACCGCTCCCCCGGCCGCCGCGGCCTGCTCCGCGAGCCCGGCCAGCCCGTGACCCGACCCCGGTTCAGCCGTCCCCCTCAGCGGGTTCCGCGCCGTGATCGTCACCCCCTCACCGGCGTCGACGCCGAGCCGAAGCCGGACGCCGGAACCGTTGTGCCGCAACGCGTTCACCGCCGTCTCGGCGACGAACCGCTCGGCCAGCTCCCGCACCGGACGCGGCAGGGCGGGCAGCACCGGGTCGCGGTCGAGGACCAGGCCCGCGGTGCGGAGCCGGGCCAGCACCTCGGCCAGGTCCGGGGCCCGTTCGGCGTCCTCGTGCAGGTCGTCCAGCGTGCGGCGGACGAGCGTCAGCGCTCCGCGCCCGGCGGCCAGCAGCGTGTCGAGGCGTTCGCGGTCGGCGTCGGTCAGGTCGCCGACCGCGCGCAGCGTCTCGGCCTGCACGAGCATCACGGCCGTGGTCTGGGCGAGCGTGTCGTGCAGCCGCCGGGCCGCGCGCTCGGCCCGGTCGGCCAGCGCGCGCCGGCGTTCGGCGCCGAGCAGCCACGCGACCGCGCAGATCGTGAGGGCGAGGACCGTGCCGTCGAGCGGGCCCTTCGCCGGGAACACGGCCGCGCCGACGGCCAGCGCCGCGGCGGCCGCGAGCCACCGCTGGGGTGTGCTGTACAGGGCGAGCAGCACCGGCACGTACATGGTGTTGCGCGGCTGGTCGAGCAGCAGGTGCCCGGCCGTCGCGAGGGTCACCAGGACCAGCACGGCGACCGGGGCGCGGCGGGACCACAGCAGCGGGACGAGCTGCACCGCGCTGAGCCCGGCCGCGAACCAGCCCTGGTGCGGCGTCCACGCCCCGCTCGCGAAGAACACCACGGCCACCGCCGCCGTCGTGACGAGGGACTGGCGCATGGGCCGACAGTAGAGTGCGGACATGATCCGGGTTCAGGTCGTCGACGACCACGCCCTGGTGCGCGAGGGCATCGCGCTGATCCTGGGCGCGCAGCCGGACCTCGACGTCGTCGCGCAGTACGCGAGCGGGCCGGAGCTGCTCGGCTCGTCCGTCGAGGCCGACGTCGTCCTGCTCGACCTCTACCTGCCGGACATGGACGGCCTCGAAGTCCTGCGCCGGCTGGGGCCCGGGGCGCCGCGGGTGCTGATCCTGACCACGGTCGGCCGGCCTCGGGAGATCCGCGAAGCCCTCAACGCGGGCGCGGCGGGGTTCGTCCTGAAGGACTCCTCCGGCGACGAGCTGGCGGCCGCCATCCGCGCCGCCCACCAGGGCGTGGCGGCGTTGAGCCCGGCGGCGGCGACCGCGTTGAGCGGCGGCGGGACGTTGACACCGCGGGAGCGGGACGTGCTGGAGCTGCTGGGCGAAGGACTGTCCAATCGCGACATCGCGGCCCGGCTGCGGCTGGCCGAGCGGACGGTGAAGGTGCACGTCGGCAACGTGCTGGCCAAGCTCGGGGTGACCAGCCGCACCCAGGCGGCGCTGGTGGCCAGGGACCGCTGAGCCGCCGAACGGCGCCACCGGCCGGCGTCTTGATCGGCTAACCTCGGGACAGGGGGGGGATCCGATATGACCTTTTTCGTCATCCGCGACGGCTCGGCCGTCCCGGCCGCGGTGGTCGAGGTGGACCACGACCGGGCCAGAGGGTTCACCCACGATCTGGTGTGGGTGCCGTTCGACCTGCCGGACGAAGCCGCCGAAGAGTGCAGCCACGACGAGTCCCGGCAGCACGTCCACACGATCGTCCGGCACGTCCGCGCGGAGCGGCAACGCACGCAGTGGCAAGGCGAGTACGAGTACTTCGTGCACCTCGCGTACCCCGACTTCGCCGACGAGCTGAAGGGCGCCAAAGCCCTCGTGCGCGGGCGTGACGGCGTCCGTGAGCGGCTCGGCGAAGACGGGACGTGGCGAGCGACGGGTGAAGACCCCGAGGGAACCGTTTCCCTGGCGATCACCGAGGCGGAACACGATCGGCTCCGCTGGGAGATCGCGCAGGCGCACTGGTTCGTCGCCCGGGACGAGCTGCCCTACCCCGTCGCCGTGGTGCGGCGCATCCCGGCCGTCGCCGAGGCCTATACGCGGAACCTCCGGTGGGAACCCGTTCCGCCGGGGCTGGAGCTCGAAGCGGTCGGCAGTGAGTACCAGGCGGAGGACCTTCGAGCCAAACTGGAGACCGGCGTGCGACTGGCCGCCCGCGCCGAGGGCACGGAGTACTTCGGTGTGAAGGAACGGGCGTCCGGAACCGTCCTCTCGGTGATCCGGCGGGTGAACGGCGTCGAAGAGGTGTTCGTGCGCGAGGGGTGGTGGGCCCGGTCCGATCGGCTCCTCCGCGACTTCGACCGCTGCCTGCCGCTCCTCGGCGCCGAGGAGGCCGAGCAGGTCATCGCGCGGCTCCCCCGCTCACGCTGCTTCCTCGTCGACGACGGGCGCACCGCCCCGCGCGCGGTGGTGCACCTCGACGGCGACACCGAACGGATCTTCGGGCGCGACCTCGAGTGGCGGACGGGCAGCCTGCGTGACGAGCTGGCCGGCCATCCGCACCGGACCGTCGAGGAGACCGGCCCGGACCAGGTGCTCATCCAGGCCTACCACCTGGCTCGGCAGGTCCGCCGGGTCAAGCAGCGCCACGAATGGGACGGCGATGCCTGGTACTTCGGCATCTACGGCACCTACCGGGAGACGTTCGACATCGCCGCCACGCGCCTGCTCGTCAGGACCGGGGTGGGTGACACCTGGTTCGGCGAGCGCTACGCCGGGCAGGGCCGGTGGGAGGAAACCCGCGAGCTGGACGACATCTGGCGCGGCCGCAGCTACGACAACGAACTCGCCCTCAGCCCGGCCGAAGCGGAAGCGATCGTGAAACGGCTCGGCTGACCCTCACCCCTTGACGTACCGGGTCAGCATCGCGACCATCTCGTCCTCCAGTTTCCCGGCGTCGATCGGGTCGGGCTCGGCCAGCAGGTCGTGCACGGCCAGCTCGACGGTCGCGATGACCAGGCGGGCCGCCGTCGCGGTGTCGGCGACGCGGACCTCCGGGTGCCCCTCCAGCAGGACGCGGGTGTGGCCGACCATGTCCCGCTTCACCCGGCCGATCCGCTCCAGCAGCTCGTCGGACCGCGGGGCCTGCTCCAGCAGCATGCGCAGCAGGTGCGGGTCGTCGAGGTGGGCTTCGACGGCGAGCCGGACGAAGACGCGGAAGATCTCCTCGATCGACTCGGGCAGCGGGCCGGTCAGCACCTTCGCCGCGGCCGCCGTGCCGTCGTCGAGGTGGCGGGTCAGCAGTTCGGCGAGGATCGCGTCCTTGTTCGGGAAGTACTGGTACAGCGACCCGATGGAGATCCCGGCGCGCTCGGCGATGCGGTTGGTGGTGCCCGCGGCGTAGCCGTGGTCAGCGAAAACGTGAGCAGCCGCGGTCAGGATCCGCTGCCGGGTCAGCTCGGCGCGGACCTGCCGCGGCTGTTTACGTGGCTGGATGCGGCGCTGGCCCGACGACACGGGAACCCTCCGGGAAAGCGAGTAGTCAAGATCTGAGTATTTGCTCATAATTGTGGCATGACCAGCACAAACACGCTGCACCGCGTCTCCGCGGCCGAGGTGCGGGCGCGGGTCGGCGAGCCCGAGGCGATGATCGAGGCCAAGATCGGCGACCGCATCGACACCCACGCCCGCCGCTTCATCGCGCACTCGCCGTTCCTCACCCTCGCGACGGCGGACGCGGCCGGCCGCGCCGACTGCTCGCCCCGCGGCGACTACCCCGGCTTCGTCAAGGTCCTCGACGAGCGCACCCTGGCCCTGCCCGACCGGCCCGGCAACAAGATCGCCGACTCCTTCCGCAACATCGGCGAGAACGACGGCGTCGGCCTGCTGTTCTTCGTCCCCGGCATGCGGGAGACGTTGCGCGTCAACGGAAGCGCGTACGTCACCGACGCCCCGGACGTGCTCGCCCGGATGCGCACCGAGGCGAAGGCGCCGATGCTGGCCATCGTCGTCGGCGTCGAGCAGGTGTACTTCCACTGCGGCCGGGCGCTGATCCGGTCGCGCTTGTGGGACCCGGCGAGCCAGGCGCTGGCGGCGGAGCTGCCCTCGGCCGGGGAAATCGCCGGCGAGAAGATGAACGTCGACCCGGCGCTGCTCGACCAGCTCCTCGAAGCCGGCTACCGGAAGCTGTACTGACGTGCAGAAAACCACCCTGGAGCGCATCGAGCGGGTGACCGACGACGTCGTCTCGCTGGTCCTGCGCGGCGACGAAGGCCCCCTGGCCCCGTGGGAACCGGGCGCGCACATCGACCTGGAGCTGCCGAACTGGCTGACCCGGCAGTATTCGCTGTGCGGGGACCCCGGCGACCTCTCGGCGTACCGGATCGCGGTCCGCTTCGACCCGCTGAGCCGCGGCGGCTCCGAGTACGTCCACCTGTTCCTGCAACCGGGCCGGACGCTGCCGGTTTCGGTGCCCCGCAACCACTTCCCGCTGCTCCCGGCGGAGGCGTACCTGTTCGTGGCGGGCGGGATCGGGATCACGCCGATCATGCCGATGCTGCGGGCCGCGGTCGCCTCCGGTGCCGCGGTGACGCTGGCGTACGCGGGCCGTGCGTTCGCCGCGGAACTCGCCGCGGAGTACGGAGAACGCGTGCGGCTCGGGCGCCCGGACCTCGCGGCGCTGGCGAAGGAGTTCCCGGCCGCGGAGGTCTACTGCTGCGGCCCGGCGTCCATGGTGGACGCGGCCGAGGCGGCGTTCCCCGCAGTGCACACCGAACGCTTCGAACCGACCCGGCGGACGTTCGGGCCCGGCACGGCGTTCGAGGTGGCCTGCGCCCGCTCCGGCGGCACGGTCGAGGTCCCGGCGGACGAGACGCTGCTGGACGCGCTGAACCACGCCGGGCGCCCGGTGCCCTCCGCGTGCCGGGAGGGTGTGTGCGGCAGCTGCGAGGTCGTGGTGCTGGCGGGCGAACCGGAACACCGCGACGACATCGGCGCCGCGCCCGGCCGGATGTACCCGTGCGTGTCGCGCTCGTCGTCACCCCGGCTCGTGCTGGACGTCTGACGGTCCCTCGGCGGCTCCGGCGTCCGTGCGCCGAAAACCCAGCTCAGAGCGGGTACCATCGCCGTCGAGGAGGCACGGTGGGCGAACTCGGGCTGGCCGACACCAATGGCATCCTCGCGCTGCCCTGGGTCCGCCCGGACCGGACCAGCGCCGGGCTCGGCTGGGACCGCGTCTACGTCTCCCGCCAGCGGGAACGCCCCTACCGCGCCGAGTTCGGCGCCGCCCGCAGCCACCAGCTGATCCTGCACCTCGACGGCCCGGTCACCGTCCGGCGCGCGGTCGGGACCCCGCGCGAGCAGAGCCGGCGGATGCCCGTCGGCGGGCTCTTCCTGCAGCCCTCGCACGCCGAGCTGTCCGTCGAGCTGGGCGGGGAGCTCGACTCCGTGCACGTCTACCTCGCCGACGACGCCGTGCAGGACGCCGCCGGGACGCACGCGCCGGTGCGGCTCGCCGAGGAGCTCGGCAGCCGCGATCCGCTGCTCGAACAGCTCGTGCTCGGCCTCGACGGCGTCGTCCGCGACTGGGAACCGGCCGCCCGCACCTACGCCGACCAGCTCGGCGCGCTGGTCGCTGCCCAGCTGGTCCGCCACCACCGCGCCGGGCGGGTCCCCGGGCCCGAGCCGGCCCGCGGCCTCTCCGACCGCCAGTTCGCGTCGGTCCGCGACCTGATGGCCGAACGGCTGGCCGAGCCGGTGCCGCTGGCCGACCTGGCGGCGCTGGCCGGGCTGAGCGTCAGCCAGTTCTCCCGCCGGTTCAAGGCCCGCACGGGCCTGCCGCCGCACCGGTACCTGCTGCGGCTGCGCGTCGAACAGGCCGGGCTGCTGCTGCGCACGGGCGACGACCCGATCGCGGAAATCGCCGTCCGCTGCGGGTTCTCCCACCAGGAGCACCTGACGCGGGTCCTGCGCGCCCAGCTCGGCACCACCCCGGCCGCCCTGCGCCGCGCGGGCTGACACACGCGCGTTTCGTGCCGTCGGGCAGCACGAACGTGCAGGACCGGGTCTCTTCGCGGCCGGATACTGCGTCGCATGACCTCGTTCAGCTACGCCGCGAACCCCGTCCGGGTGGTTTTCGGCTCGCTCGGCACCCTCGGCGCGGAGGTCGATCGCCTCGGGCTCGGCCGTGTGCTGCTGGTCGGCCGCCCACGCCACGGCGACCGGGCCGCCGAGGCGCTCGGCCCCCGGCTGGCCGCGCGGTTCGAAGACGCCACCGTGCACACGCCCGTCGACGTCACCGAACGCGCGCTCAAGGTCGTCGCCGAACACGACGTCGACGGCCTAGTCGCGATCGGCGGCGGCTCGGCGACCGGCCTGGCCAAGGCCCTCGCGCTGCGGACCGGCCTGCCGCAGCTGATCGTCCCGACGACGTACGCGGGTTCCGAGCTGACGTCGGTCCTCGGCGAAACGGCCGACGGCCGCAAGACCACCCGCCGCACCCCGGCGGTGCGGCCGTCGACCGTTCTCTACGACGTCTCGCTGACCCTTTCGCTACCGGTGCCCGTGTCGGCGGCGAGCGGGCTGAACGCGCTCGCCCACGCCGTCGAAGCGCGGCACGCCCCGGACGCCAACCCGATGACCGACCTGCTCGCCGCGGAAGCGATCGAGCTGCTCACCGGTGCCCTGCCGCGGATCGCGGCCGATCCGTCCGATGTGGACGCCCGCACCGACGCGCTGCGTGGCGCGTGGCTCGCGGGGACGTGCCTCGACGCCGTGCAGATGGGCCTGCACCACCGGCTCTGCCACCACCTCGGCGGCAAGTTCGGGCTGCCACACGCCGAAACTCACGCCGTCCTGCTCCCGTACGTCATGGCGCACCAGGGACTTGACGACGCGGCGGACGTGTTCGAGCTGGCCGCGTCGCTGCCGATCCCGCATTCGCTGGCCGAGCTGGGCCTCACCGAGGCGGACCTCGACGGCGAACCGGACTTCCTGCGCGCCGCGTGGCACGGCACCCGCCCGGCCGCGCGCCCGAGCCTGAAAGCGCTCACGAAACAGGTCGTCGACAGCTTCGCCGGGGCGCCGGACCGGGTGCGGTTCCTGCTGACCGACCTGGTCGAGACGCTGCACGGCTACGCGATCCGCACCGACCTCACCCAGGCCGAATGGGAGTACGCGATCGGCTTCCTGACCCGGGCCGGGCACATCACCACCGACACGCGCCAGGAGTTCATCCTGCTGTCGGACACCCTCGGCGTGTCGAGCGTCGTCGACGTCCTGACCAACTCGCGGACGCCGGACACGACGCCGTCGGCCGTCCTCGGTCCGTTCTATGTGGACGGACCACCGGAAACTCCCCAGGGGACGGACCTCGCCGCCGGGCTGCCGGGAACCCCGCTGCCGGTGGACGTCCGGGTGGTCGACACGGACGACCACCCGGTGGCGGACGCGGTCGTCGACGTCTGGCAATCCAATGAGGACGGCTTTTACGACGTCCAGCTGCCCGAAGTGGACGGACCGGTGCTGCGCGCCCGGTTCCGCACCGACGCCGGCGGACGGCTGCGGTTCCGGACGATCGTGCCGAGCGCGTACCCGATCCCGGCCGACGGACCGGTCGGGCAGCTGCTGGACGCCGTCGGGCGGCACCCCTACCGGGCGCCGCACCTGCACTTCATGATCGCCAAGCCCGGCTACCGGACGCTGATCACGCAGCTGTTCGTGGCCGGCGGGGAGTACCTCGGCTCGGACACCGTGTTCGGTGTCAAGGACGGCCTGATCGTCGACTTCACCGACGGGCTCGACTTCACCTTCCGGATCTCAGGGAGCAGTGCATGAGCTACGACACCGACGTCATCGTGGTCGGCAGCGGCCCGGCCGGCGGCTCCGCGGCCCTGCTGCTGGCCACCTACGGCGTACCCACCGTGCTGGCCACCAAGTACGGCTGGACGGCCAACACCCCGCGCGCCCACATCACCAACCAGCGGACCATGGAGGTGCTGCGCGACCTCGGCGTCGAGGACCGGGCCCTGGCCGCCGGGACGCCGCCGGAGCTGATGGGCGACACCGTGCTCTGCACGTCGCTGACCGGGCCGGAGATCGGCCGGATCGCCAGCTGGGGCACCGGCGACCGGTCGGCGTCCGAATACACGGCCGCGAGCCCGTGCCACATGATCGACCTGCCGCAGACCTACCTCGAGCCGATCCTGGTCAGCGAGGCCGCCGCGCGCGGCGCGAAACTGCGGCTGGACACGGAGTTCCTGTCCTTCACCCAGGACGAGTCCGGCGTCGACGTGCGGTTCCGCGACCGGGTGCGCGGCGACGAGTTCACGTTGCGCGCCAAGTACCTCGTCGGCGCGGACGGCGCCCGCAGCCGCGTCGCCGAGCAGGCCGGGCTGCCGATCGCCGGGCAGACCGGCAAGGCGGGCAGCATGAACATCACGTTCACCGCCGATCTCGCGCGGTACGTGGCGCACCGGCCGAGCGTGCTGTACTGGGTGATGCGGCCGGGCGCGCACCTCGGCGGGATCGGGATGGGCCTGGTGCGGATGGTGCGGCCGTGGAACGAATGGCTGCTGACCTGGGGGTACGACATCGCCCAGCCGCCGCCTTCGGTGGACGCCGAGGAGGCGACGCGGCTGGTGCGCGACCTGGTCGGCGACCCGGCGCTGGACGTCGAGATCACCTCGACGTCACTGTGGACGGTCAACCACAACTACGCGACCGAGTACCGCAGCGGCCGCGTGTTCTGCGCCGGGGACGCCGTGCACCGCCACCCGCCGTCGAACGGGCTGGGGTCCAACACGTCCGTTCAGGACGCCTACAACCTGGCGTGGAAGCTCGCGATGGTGCTGCGCGGCGAGGCGGGCGAAGGGCTGCTGGACAGCTACACGGCCGAGCGGGCGCCGGTGGGCAAGCAGATCGTCGACCGGGCGAACCTGAGCCGCGACCAGTTCGGGCCGATCTTCGCCGCGCTCGGCATCTCGGGCGACACCGACGCCGACGGCATCACCGCCGGCCTCGAGACGTGCCTCGCGCCGACGGCCGAGGGGGCCCGCAAACGGCGTGAGCTGGAGCGGGCGATCGAGCTGAAGCACTACGAGTTCAACGCGCACGGCGTGGAGCTGGACCAGCGGTACGTGTCGGGGGCGGTGCTGCCCGACGGCGTCCCGGCTCCTCCCGACCGCGATCCGGAACTGTTCCACCGGCCGAGCACCGAGCCGGGCGCGAAGCTGCCGCACGCGTGGCTGGTCGGGCCGCACGGACACCGGGTGTCCACTTTGGACCTCGTGGGCGGCGGCCGCTGGACGCTCCTGACCGGCCTCACCGGCAAGCCGTGGCTCGACGCGGCGGCCAAGGCCGGCGCCGAGCTGGGCCTGGACCTGCGCACGGTCCGCGTCGGCGACCCCGGCGCCCGCGACGCCTACGGCGACTGGTCCCGTCTCAGCGCCATCGCCGAAGACGGCTGCCTCCTCATCCGCCCCGACGCCTACATCGCCTTCCGCCACCCCACCCTCTCCCCCACCCCCGCACCAACCCTCCTCACCACCCTCCGCCACGTCCTGGACCGTGCTTGAAGAGGCATCACGCGTGTCCGGAGAGGCATCACGCGTGATTGGCGGGGCATCACGTCCGATGCCCCGCCAATCACGAGTGATGCCCCTTCAAGCACGCGTGATGCCTCTTGCCGCACGGTCAAGAAGTGACGTGGGTGAGGGTCACGGGGGTTTTCGGGGGGCCGCTGCCGTCGCCGATGCCCGGTTTGGCCGGGTCGATTCCGCGGCGGGCGATCGCGTCGAGGGTTTCGAGGCCGGTGTCGTCGATGCTGCCGAAGACCGTGTAGTCCGGCGGGATGTTCGTGTCGCCGAACACCAGGAAGAACTGGGAGCCGCCGGAGTCGGGGGAGGTCGTCTTCGCCATCGCGAGGACGCCGCGGCCGTACGTCAGCTCGGGGAACACCTCGTCGCGGATCGTGTAGCCCGGGCCGCCGGTGCCGTCGCCGGCCGGGTCGCCGCACTGGAGCATCTGCAGCCCGGTGATCACCGACAGCCGGTGGCACGACGTGCCGTCGTAGAACCCCTGCCGGGCCAGGCTCAGGAAGTTGACCACCGTGCACGGCGCCAGCGCGCGGTCCAGGGTCAGGCCGATGTCACCCGCGGTCGTCGCCAGCTGCACCCCGGCCGTCCCGGTCGACGGCGCCGGGCCGTCCGGTGGCAGCGCGGCCTTCTTCGGGGCCGGTGAGCTCGGGTCGGGGGTGAACGCGCACGTCACCGGGTCGGCCAGCGGCCTCGTCCGCTTCGGCGTCGGAGCTCGCCCGCCCGGGATCGCCGACAGGGTGCCGGGCGCGACCGGCGCCGAGCTCGACGACGGCGGCGCCGACCAGAACGCGCCGTCGGCCTGGGCGTCCGGCTTGCGCAGGAATCCCGGCGAGCCCCAGGCCAGGAAGGCCAGCACCATCACCACGACGACCGCGATCGACCCGGTGACCAGCACGATCGCCGTCGTCGAGGACGGCTTCGGCGGCGGCCACGGCGAATACTGGCCGGGTCTGCCGTCCGGCTCGCTCATCAACGCTCCCCTCGTCGGAGAGCACCATACTGCCGTGCGAACCGGCTTCCCGGGCGCGAACCCGGGAAGCCGGCTCAGCTCACGGCAGGCCCCACGGCGCGCTCGGACCGCCCGGCGCCACCGGCCGGACGCCGAAGTCGGGCCGATCCCCCTTCCGGTACACGAAGGCGTCCTCACCGCAGCCGAGTTCCACCTGGACGTCCCCCGTGGCCAGCCGCCGCCAGCGACGCGCCCGGCCGCGCGCGTCGGTCACCGCGAGCTCGCCGTCGATGCCCGGCCGCAGCACGCACGGCGCCCCGGCCTCGCTGTGCACCTTCAGCCAGCGCGTCTTCCCGCCGGTGCGGGACGCGCTGAGCAGGAACGCGCCCTCGGTGCGGAAGTCCCGCAGCGCGACGTCACCCCAGGCCGCCGGCACCGCCGGGAACAGCCGGACGACGCCGCCCCAGCTCTGCACCAGCATGTCCTGCAGGGACTTCGCCGCCGACAACGGCGTCTCGATGACCGGCCCGGACTCCTTGTACATCGTGTTCGGCTGGATGTACCGCCGCTGCAGCTCGCCGAGGTAGAACGCGGCCTGGTCGCCGCGCAGCATCTGCGCCGAGATCGACGCGGCCCCGGTGAACGTGTAGCCCTGCAGGGCGCCCTCGAAGCCGACCCAGTGGTTCAGCGACGTCTCGATGATCGCCCGGTGCTCCGGCTGCTCCCAGGTGACGTCGTAGAGCGGGTAGATCTGCAGGAGGTGCGAATAGTGCCGGTGCGACTTCGCGAACGGCACGCCGGCCCCGATCATGTACCCGTTGACGTCAGCCGGGTAGTCGACGAGGTTCGCGAGGACGTTCTGCCACTTCGACGCAAGGGGGTCGCCGGGCGCGGTCTGCAGCAGCGTCCGGCAGCCCCAGCGGATCAGCGACAGGTCGTAGTTGCAGTCCGGCGCGTTGACGCCGTACTCGGGCGAGAACGTCGGCGGCAGGTGCAGCCGGCCGTCCGGCCCGGGCGCGAGGAAGTGCAGGTAGTAGTTGATCGCTTTGCGCAGCAACGGGAACAACGTGTTCCGGAGCAACGCTCGGTCCATTGTGTGCCGATAGGACAGCCAGACGTTGTGCAGCGCCCAGGTCAGGTTGCCAACCTCCGGTGTCGGCGTGTCCTGCCCCGGGATCCCGACGGGGAACCCGCTGGTGGCGTTCGAGACGCCGTTGAGCAGCGTCATGTCGGTCGTCCGCGGGATGCCCGCCGAGTCGGCCTGGTAGGGCGAAGCGACCTGGCTGGACAGGTTAGCGCGGTACTTGTCCAGGGCACGGCTGACGGCGTCGAGCTCCAGGTGGTTCGAGCCGTGGATCAGCCAGTATTCGAGCTGGACGTTGAGGTTCCACCAGGTCGCCGGCCACGGCGTGTTCTCCAGCCACGGCCCGGACGTCGCCATCACCGGTGCCTCGCGCCGGGCCGCCGAAGCGACCTTGTACAGCTGGATCCAGTAGAAGCTCTGCAGCCGGGTGTCCGGAATGGACAGGAAGCTCTGCCGGTAGTAGTCGTGCCACCAGCGCCGGTGGTCCTGGGTCAGCGCGCCGAACTCCCCCGCCCGCCGGACCGTGCCCAGCGCCCGCGCCACCGACGTCTTTTCGGGGTGCGACCAGGCCACCGACGTGTACAGCGTGCGCGCGCCGCCGCGCGCGGCCTCACGCCACGCCGTCACGTGCTCACCACCGGCCAGCAGGGGCTGGACGGCCAGGTGCGCGTCACCACTGGTGGACAGCTGCACCGGCGGGTTCGCGGTGTACCCGGCGGGCGGCGGCTTGTTCCACACCGGATCGGCGCGCGGGCTGACCGCGACCGCCGGGTGGAACACCCACCTGAACCCGCGTTCCCCCTCGGACGGCCGGATTTCGACGGCCAGCAGCGACTGTCCGGTGTGGACTATCGCGCGCAGGCTCAGGCTGCCCGACGCGGTCGTGATCGTGCCGGTCAGCTCGGCGTTCCACAGGTCCATCCGCCAGTCGATCGCGGTGATCGCGCCGACCGGTTCGAGCGTGAAGTACCCGATCGGCAGCCGGGCCAGGCCGAAGAGGGAGCCGTACTCCGGGCGGTGGTCCTGGACCTGGCTGTGCTGGACGTTGAACCGGATCGCGTTCTGCCCCGGCTCGGCGTAGATGCCGGAGCCGAGGAACCCGTTGCCCAGGAACGGGCCTTCGTACCAGGTCTTCGGCAGCCGCCGCCAGTACAGGTCCGCGGTGCCCAGGAACCCGGCCCAGCCGAAGTCGTCGCCGCCGGGTGCCGCCGCAGCGAACCCCGGGGTCAAGCCGGTGGCAGCGATCCCGGCGAGCGCGCCGCCGAGCACGGTTCTGCGGGTGATGTCCATTCGACCTCCTCGTCGAAAACGCCAGTTCAGCTCGGCAGGCCCCACGCCGGCGCGGGGCCGAGCGCGGGGACGTCCCGAGGCGCGAAGCCGGGTCGCCCGCCCCGCGGGGTGACGACGGCGGTGCCGCCGCGGGGCAGCCCGATCGCGATCCGCCAGGGCCCGGCCGGGCGCCACGGCAGCCGCCGGCCGTGCTCGTCGCGGACGTCGACGTCCCCGGCGATGCCGTGCTGGAGCACCAGGGGCTCACCGGCTTCGCTGTGCACGCGGACGAATTCGGTCCGGCCGTCGCGGCGGGAGGCGTCCACGAGGAACGCGCCTTCCGCGCGCAGCCCGGCGATCGAGGCGTCCGGCCAGGTCGCCGAGACCGCCGGAAAGACCTTGAGCACCCCACCGGATCCCTGCATCAGCATGTCCACAACGGACTGCGCGGCGGTGATCGGGCTCTCGATGGCGAAGTTCGATCCCTCCCGGTACATCGTGTTGGCGGTGAGCTCGGTGTCGGCCACGATGTTCCGGTCGAGGAAGAACTTCAGGTACCGCAACGCTTCTTCGGGCGCGTCCATCACCGACTTCATCGACGACGCGGCCGCGTAGCTGTAGCCGTGCCAGGCGGATTGGTCGGCGGCCCAGTGGTCGAAGGTGCGCGTCATGAGGTCGCGGTCGCCCGGGGTGTCCCAGACCTTCTCCCGCAACGGGTACAGCCACAGCAGGTGCGAGAAGTGCCGGTGCGACGCGGCCAGCGGAACGCCGTCGCCGATCAGCACCCCGGCCGCAGGGTCCTCGTGGTACGGCACTAGTTTCGCACTGATCTCCCGCCAGATCGGCACGCGCGGCTCGTCCAGGCAAAGGATCCGGGCCGCCTCGACGAGCGTGCGGGCCGCCCACCGGATGAGCGAAAGGTCGTAGGTGCAGTCGGGCGCGTCGGCGTACTCCGGCGACCGGGTCAGCGGCAGGTGCAGCGCCCCGTCCGGGCCGGTGACCAGGAAGTGGCGGTAGAAGTTGAGCGCCTTCGCCAGCGTCGGGTACAGGACGTCACGCAGCACGCGCCGGTCCAGGTGGTGCCGGTAGGCGAGCCAGACGTTGTGCAGGCCCCACAACAGGTTCCCGGTCTGGTCGGTCTTGGACGTCGTCCCGGGGACGCCCACCGAGCGCGTGCCGCCGGGCCGCAGCCGCCAGTCGCCGGGGTGCGAGAGGGCGTAGGTGTCGCCGTCGCGGTACGCGGGCGGGACGGACACCTCGAGGTTCGCGTGGTCGCGCCGGAACGTCTCGGTCACGGCGTCGAGTTCGGGGTGGTTGGTGCTGTTGACGATCGGGTAGGTGACCTGGACGTTGAGGTTCCACCAGACGGCGGTCCAGCTGTTGCCCACCTCGGGGAACCACGGCCCCCATTCGGACACGACCGGCCCTTCGGCGCGGGTGGCGGCGGCGATCTTGTACAGCTGGATCCAGTAGAACCGCTGCACCTGCTTGTCGGGCACCGAAACGAAACTGCGCCGGTGGAAGTCGTTCCACCAGCGGCGGTGGCGGGCGAGCAGGACGTCCGGCCGCGCGGCAAGCGCTTTCCGGACGGCGTCGCGCGCGTCCGCGGTGTGCGTGGTGCCCGGGAAGCTGTAGGCGACCGCGGCGGCGAACAGCCGCCGTGTGCCGGTGGTGCGTTCCTGCCACGCCGTCGTGTACCCGCCGCCGGCGAGCATCGGCTGGGCGCAGTAGCCCTCGGCCTGCTCCGGCGCCGGGTTGGCGACGTACTCGGGCGGCTTGCGGACGGTCCGGGTGGTCGCGGATTCGAGGGGCCGGAACGCCCAGGCGGCGTTCGCTTCCCCCGCGCTCGGGGTCAGCGAGACGAGCAGCACGCTCGAGTCGTTGTGCACGACGGCGGAGAAGGCGACCGAGCCCTGCGTGGTGGTGATGGTGCCGCCGAGTTCGGCGTTGTAGAGGTCGAGCGTCCAGTCGACGGCGGTGATCGCGCCGGCCAGGGTGAGCGTGAGGTAGCCGATGGGCAGCCGCGACAGCCCGATGCCGGCTTCCCACTGGATGCGCTGGTCCTGCACCTGGGTGTGGCTGAGCATGATCTTGAGGACCTGCGGCGTCGCGCCGGCGTAGACCTGGGCACCGAGGTAGCCGTTGGCCAGGAACGGGCCTTCCTGCCAGTTCTTCGGCAGCCGCCGCCAAAGCATCCGCGCATCGGCGGCGACCCGCGCGTGCGGATTCCCGCCACCGGCGGCGAGCGCGGGCGGGGCCGCACGGGCCCAGAGACCCCCGAAGGCCGCCGCCCCGGCGAGGACCGAAGCCGAGCGGAGCACCGTCCGCCGGGACACTGCGTCCATGAAGCATCCTCCGAATTCATACAACGTTTCGGCAAGATCCAGCGGCGGCGTGCGGTCATACTTGCAGAGAGACGGCCAAAAGGCCAGAGGAGTTCACCCGGAAAGCGGCAGAGACATCCGATGAATCAGGGAAGCGGCGGCAGGGCCGGCGTCCACAGCCAGCGGGTGAAGAACGCGCTCAGCGACCGTCCCGCATGCCTCTCCGCGGCGGCCACGAACGCCTCCGTCGTCACCAGGCCGTGCCGGTGCTCCTCGGCCCACGACTTCAGCAGCGCGAAGAACGCCGGGTCGCCGATCTCCGCGCGCAGGGCGTGCAGCGTCAGCCCGCCGCGCTTGTACACCCGCTCGTCGAACATCCGGGCCACGCCCGGGTCGGCGATCCGGACGTCCGCCGGCTTGGCCTTGATGCGCGTGTACCACTCGCGGGCCAGGGCCGCGGCCGCCGGGCCGCCGGACTCCTCCGACCACAACCACTCGGCGTACGTCGCGAAGCCCTCGTTCAGCCAGATGTGGCGCCAGTCCGCCACCGTCAGGCTGTTGCCGAACCACTGGTGGGCCAGCTCGTGCAGCACCAGCCGCTCGTGGGTGCGGCGGCCGTCGACGTGGTTGGCGCCGAAGATCGCCATGCCCTGGGCCTCGATCGGGTCGTCGAGGTCGTCGTCGGTGACGACGATGACGTACTCGGCGAACGGGTACGCGCCGAACAACCGCTGCAGGAACTCCATCATCCGGCCCTGGCGCCCGAAATCGCGGTCGAACGCGCGGCGCAGGCGCGGGGGCACGGCCGCCCGCTGCGACACCGTCTCGAAGATCGACTCCACCTGGCCGGTCGCGCGCCCGATGCCGAGGCTCAGCCGGCGCAGCCCGACGCCGGTGTGCGGGAACCAGCCGCGGCCGGTCAGCTCGACCTCGTCGTAGCGGCCGATCTGCACGCTCATCAGGTACGTCGCCGTCGGCTCGCGCCGCTCGTGGACCCACTTCGTCGTGCTCGCCGACGTCGTCCGCTCGACCAGGGTGCCGGTGACCGCGACCAGGTACGGCGACGCCGTCGTCACGCTCACCCGGTAGGCCGCCTTGTCCGACGGGTGGTCGTTGCACGGGAACCACGACGGCGCCCCGACCGGCTGGCTCGCCACCAGCGCGCCGTCGGTCAGCTCGTCCCAGCCGACGTCACCCCAGCGGCTGCGCACCGGCCGCGGATTGCCGACGTAGTGCACCTCGACGGTGAACGCGGCACCCGCCGGGATCGACCTCGCCGGCTTGACGTGCAGCTTCGCGCCCCGCTTGAGGTACTTCGCGGCCTTCCCGTCGACGAGCACGCGATTGATCCGGAACTCGCCGAAGTCGAAGCTGACGCGCGACAGCGCCTGCGTCGCCTCCGCGGTGATCACCGCGGAGGCCGACAGCCGGTTGGGCGCGACCTTGTAGTCGAGGTTCAGGTCGTAGTGCCGGGTCCGGTAGCCGCCGTTGCCGTGGGCCGGGAGGTAGGGATCACCCGAGGTGTCCGCGCCGGGGGCCGGTGCCGGAGCCTTCGAAATCACCCGTCGCGAACCTTTCCTCGTGCGTGCTGGAACCAGGCTCGCACGGACGGGTGAGTCCGGCGCGCCCGGTCCTGCTTTCGTTACCTACCGGCTTACTTACCCGGCCACGCCGAGATCGGGTTGCCCAGCCAGCGGGTGTCGGCCGGCACCTCGTCGCCGCGGGTCACCAGCGAGCCTGGGCCGACCGTCGTCCGCGCGCCGATGCCCGCGCCCGGCAGCACGATGCCGTGCGGGCCGAGGGTGGCACCCTCGCCGAGCGTCACGCTCGACATGCTCATGATCCGGTCGTGGAACAGGTGCGTCTGCACGACGCAGCCGCGGTTGATCGTCGCGCCGTCGCCGAGTTCGACCAGGTCGGCCTCGGGCAGCCAGTACGTCTCCAGCCAGACGCCGCGGCCGATCTTGACGCCCATCGTGCGCAGCCACGCGGTCAGCAGCGGAGTGCCGCCGACCGAGCCGATCAGCCACGGCACCGCGAGGGCCTCGACGAAGGTGTCGGCCAGCTCGTTGCGCCAGACGAAGGAGCTCCACAGCGGGTGGTCGACCTCGCGGAACTTGCCGACCAGCAGCCACTTCATGACCGTGGCGGTCAGCGCCGCGACGATCCCGGCGGCCAGCAGGGCGGGCCCGGCCAGCAGCAGGGCGATGCCGAATCCGTACGCGGAAGCCACCCACAGCAGCGCGAAGGCGACCGTGACGGTCAGCGCGACCCCGCACATGACCGGGACGATCCGGCACAGCTCGACCAGCGCCCGCGCCGCCTTGAGGTGCAGCGCCGGGGTGTAGGTGCGGCTCGTGTCGGCCTCGCCGACCGCGCGGCGCACCGGCAGCGGCGGCATGCCGAGGTACGACGAGCCCTTCTTCGCCTTCAGCGGCGTCGAGGACAGCACGCCGACCAGGCCGCGCTTCGGCACCGAACGGCCCGGCGCGGTCATCCCCGAGTTGCCGAGGAACGCCTGCTTGCCGATCCGCGCCGGGGCGACGTGCAGCCAGCCGTGGCCGAGCTCGTAGGTGGCGACCATGGTGTCGTCGGCCAGGAACGCACCACTGTCGACCTTGGTCATCTTCGGCAGGGCGAGCACGGTCGACGCTTCGACGTTGCGGCCGACCTTCGCGCCGAGCAGCCGCAGCCAGACCGGCGTGAACAGGCTGGCGTACAGCGGGAACAGACCTTCGCGGGCCATGCTCATCAGCCGTTCGGTGGCCCAGACCTGCCAGGCGACACGGCCGTGCACCGGGTGGTACCCCTCGACCATGCCGATGCTCAGCGCCCGGACACCGACCAGCACCAGCAGCATGTACGCCAGGAAGTACGCGGCGGTCGCGGCCGGCACGAAGACCAGCGCGCGGGTGAACGCGTCGAGCAGCGTCGGCGCACCGGCGATGCCGTAGCCGAGGACGACGACCCCGGCCAGCGCGGCCACGCCGGGCAGGAAGCCCAGCGCCACCGACGTCACGCCGTAGAGGGCGGCCCAGAGGTGCGACCGCGGCGGACGGCTCGACGGCCACTTCAGCGCGTCCCGCTCGTCCTTGGCGACGCGCGCGGCGGGCGAACCGGCCCAGCGCTGCCCGGCCGGGACGGCGCCGCGGACGGTGGAGCCGGCCGCGATCTCCGCGCCCTTGCCGATGCGGGCGCCCGGGAACAGCGTGCTGCGGGCACCGACGCGGGCCTCCGCGCCCACGCGGACCTTGCCGATGTGCACGACGTCGCCGTCGACCCAGTGCCCGGTCAGGTCGACCTCGGGCTCGATCGCGGCGCCGCGGCCCAGCTTGAGGAAGCCGGTGACCGGCGGCGGCGAGTGCAGGTCGACGCCCTTGCCGATCCGCGCGCCGAGCGCCTTCGCGTACGTGGTCATCCAGGACGCCGCGGCGACGCTGTCCGCGCCGCTGAACTCGGCCAGCTTTTCGGCCGTCCACAGTCGCAAGTGGACGCTCCCACCGCGCGGGTAGGTGCCGGGGCGGACGCCGGAGAGGAGCACGCGCGCACCGCCGGCGGCGATCGCGATCCGGCCGAACGGGCTGAACAGCACCACCCAGGCCAGGCCGATCCAGGCCCAGCTCAGAGTCGGCGCCCAGGCGAACCCGAGCAGGGACAGGACGTTCGACAGCGCGGCGGCGAGCGTCGCCCAGCGCAGCCCGACCAGGCCCATCAGCGGGACCATCAGCACTGTCTGGATGACACCGGCACGGCGCTTGGTCGGCGCGATGTCGCGGCGTTCGGTGGCCTGGCCGCTCAGCGCGTCCAGCATCGCGGCCAGCGCGCCCAGCTTGGGGTGGGCGTAGATGTCGGCCACCGACACCTGCGGGTGCCGGGTGCGGATGCGGGCGACCACCTGGGCGGCGGTCAGGCTGCCGCCGCCGTGGGTGAAGAAGTCGGCCTTCGGGCTGTCGACCGACACGCCGAGGATTTCGGCCCAGCCTTCGGCGAGCCACGTCTCGGTCGGGGTCAGCCCGGAAGCCTCCACTGTGGACAGCGGCCACGGGAGGGCGTTGCGGTCGACCTTGCCGGAGGTGCGGGTCGGCAGGTCGTCGACGACGGCGAGCAGCGGGACCAGCGCGGCGGGCAGGTGCTCGCGCAGGCGGGTCGCCGCCTGGTCGAGGTCGAAGTCTTCGGCCGTGGGGACGACGTACCCGACGAGGACCTGGTTGCCGGCCTTGGTGCGGCGGATCGCGGCGGCCGCGCCCTGCACGCCCGGCAGGGCCTGCAGCGCGGCGTCGACCTCGCCCAGCTCGATGCGGCGGCCGCCGAGCTTGACCTGCTCGTCGAGCCGGCCGAGGAACAGCAGGCCCTCTTCTTCGGCGCGGACCATGTCGCCCGAGCGGTAGGCGCGCTGCCAGCCCAGCGACGGCAGCGGCGCGAACTTCCCGGCGTCCTTGGCCGCGTCGAGGTAGCGGGCCAGGCCGACGCCGCCGATGACGAGCTCACCGGTCTCGCCCATGGCGACCGGCTCACCTTCTTCGTTGACGACGGCGAGCTGCCAGCCGACGAGCGGCAGGCCGATGCGGACCGGGCCCTCGCCGGTCAGCTGCGCGGCGCAGGCGACGACGGTGGCCTCGGTCGGGCCGTAGGTGTTCCAGACTTCGCGGCCTTCGACGGCGACGCGCTCGGCCAGCTCGGGCGGGCACGCTTCGCCGCCGAAGATGAGCAGGCGGACGTCCTCGAGCGCGTCGGCGGGCCACAGGGCGGCCAGTGTCGGCACGGTCGAGACGACGGTGATGCGCTGCGCGACCAGCCACGGGCCGAGGTCGACGCCGGTGCGGACCAGCGCGCGCGGCGCCGGGACCAGGCAGGCGCCGTGGCGCCAGGCCAGCCACATCTCTTCGCAGGAGGCGTCGAAGGCGACGCTCAGGCCGGCCAGGACGCGGTCGCCGGGGCCGATCGGCTCGTCGGTGAGGAAGAGCTCGGCCTCGGCGTCGACGAACGCGGCCGCGCTCGCGTGGCTGACCGCGACGCCCTTGGGCTTGCCGGTGGAACCGGAGGTGAAGATGATCCAGGCGTCGTCGGCCGGACCCGGGACGCCTTCGCGGCCGCCCGGGGTGCTGTGGACCTCGATCCTGCCGTCGGTGGCGACGGCCGCGACCTGGGCTTCCTCGAAGACCAGCTCGGCTCGCTCGTCCGGGTCGTCCGCGTCGACCGGCACGTAGGCGGCGCCGACGGAGAGGGTGGCGAGGATGGCGGTGTACAGCTCCGCGGTGCCGGAGGAGATCCGGATGCCGACGCGGTCGCCGAGGCCGACGCCGTAGCCCTTGAGGCGGCGGCCGTAGGCGTCGATCTCGTCGAGCAGCCGCCGGTAGGTCAGCGTGGTGGTGCCGTCGTCGATCGCGGCGGCGTTCGGGTGCCGCTCGGCAGTCGCGGCGAGGACGTCGAGGAGCGTGCGCTCGCCGGCGCCGAGGCCGGACCAGAAGAGCGCCCGATCGGCGAGGATGACCTCGGGGGTGGTTCCGGTGGGCTCGATCGTGACGGTCATCGGGCGTTCACCTCGACCGTGCGGAAAACGTGCAGGGACAAACCATGGGCGCGCAAGCCCACCACTCACCTTTCGGGAGCCTCAATCGGGCTCGCTCTCCTGGTTGAGGCGCCCGCAACGACCATCCACTCTAACGCAAGATGAACGAAAGATATCTCCAGGATCACGCTTGCGTGTCGGACCTCACGATCAACGGGGCATCACGCGTGATCAGAGGGGCATCACGCGTGATGGGGCGGGCATCGAGAGTGATGCCCCGCCAATCACGAATGATGCCCGCTCAATCACATGTGATGCCCCTAACGTCACCGGGTTCGGGCGGCTTTTCCGCCGACCTTCGGCTTCGCCTTCTTTTCCCGGACGCGAACATTCACCCGAACGGGGCTGCCGGTGAAGCCGAACTGCTCGCGGAACTTGCGCTCGATGAACCGGCGGTAGCCCGCCTCGAGGAAGCCGGTGGTGAACAGCACCAGCGTCGGCGGGCGGATGCCGGCCTGGGTCGCGAACAGGACCTTCGGCTGCTTGCCCGAGCGGACCGGCGGCGGGGTGGCCGCGATTAGGTCGGACAGCCACGCGTTGAGCTGGCCGGTCGGCACCCGCTGGTCCCACGACTTCAGCGCGGTCCGCAGCGCCGGCGCCAGCTTGCGCACCGAACGGCCGGTCAGCGCCGAGATGTTGACCTTCTCCGCCCACGGCACGCGGACCAGGCCGCGGTCGAGCTCGCGGACCATCGCGTGGCGGCGGTCCTCGTCGACCAGGTCCCACTTGTTGAACGCCAGCACGCACGCCCGGCCGGCCTCGACGACCATGGTCAGCACGCGCAGGTCCTGCTCCGACAGCGGCTCGGCCGCGTCCAGCAGCACGATCGCGACCTCGGCCGCGTCGATCGCGGTCTTCGTGCGCAGCGACGCGTAGTACTCGGCGCCGGCGGCGAAGTTGACGCGCTTGCGCAGGCCCGCCGTGTCCACGAACCGCCAGGTCTCGCCGTCCAGCTCGACCAGCGAGTCGACCGGGTCGACCGTGGTGCCCGCGACCGAGTCGACGACCGAGCGCTCCTCGCCCGACAGCTTGTTGAGCAGGCTCGACTTGCCGACGTTCGGCTTCCCGACCAGCGCGACGCGCCGCGGCCCCGACGTCACGGCGCCGCCTTCGCGCGGCGACTCGGGCAGGGCCTCGAGGATGGCGTCGAGCAGGTCGCCGGAGCTGCGGCCGTGCAGCGCGCTGACCGGGTGCGGCTCGCCGAGGCCGAGCGACCACAGTGACGCGGTGTCCGCGAGCAGCCGGTCGTCGTCGACCTTGTTCGCGGCCAGCAGCACCGGCTTCTTCGAGCGGCGCAGCACCCTGGAGACGGCTTCGTCGGTCGCGGTCGCGCCGACGGTGGCGTCGATCACCAGCAGCACCGCGTCCGCGGTCTGCATGGCCAGCTCGGCCTGGGCGGCGACGGAGGCCTGCAGCCCGGTCGCGTCCGGCTCCCAGCCACCCGTGTCGACCAGGGTGAACCGGCGGCCACCCCAGTAGGCGTCGTAGGCGACGCGGTCGCGGGTCACGCCCGGCACGTCCTGCACGACGGCTTCACGCCGGCCGAGGATGCGGTTGACCAGCGTCGACTTGCCCACGTTGGGCCGGCCGACGACGGCGAGCACCGGCTGCCCGAGAGCGGCCTCCTCGGCCGCTTCCGCCGCCTCGATCTGCGCGTCGAGCGCGGCGAATTCGGTCTCGTCGGACCAGGTGCCGTCGATCTCGCCGACGCTGTCAAACTCTTCCATCGGAACCCAATTTCCCTTATACCGCGCCGAATCCGTGTTCGGCACGCCAGTCGTCCAAAGTCTTCACGAGCGCCGCGAGCTCACCGCGCAGCTCTTCGGTGCCCTGGTCGAGCCCGGTTTTCCCGGGACCGACCTTCGGCGTGAACGGCTCGCCCACGAGGATGTCCACCCGCGGCCGGAACCGTCGTTTGCCGTCGGCCGGCTTGAGCGTGCCCCGCGTCGCGACCGGGAGCACGGTCGCGCCGGAGGCCCGGACCAGCCAGGCCGCGCCGCGTTCGGCCGCGCCGACGTCCCCGGCACCGCGGGTGCCTTCGGGGAAGATCCCGACGACGCCGCCGCCCTTGAGCACGCCGACCGCGGTCAGCAGCGGTTTGCGGTCGATCTCGCCGCGCTTGAGCGGGATCTGCCCGATCGCCAGCAGGAACTTCCCGGCGATCCCGCCGAACATCTCGGCCTTGACCAGGAACGCCGAACGCCGCGGCAGCATTCCGAAGATCAGCTGCGGCTCGATCATGGAGCTGTGGTTGGCGATCACGAGCAGCGGCCCGGTGGCGGGGACGCGCTCGCGGCCGTGCACCCGGATGCGGAAGGCCGAGCGCAGATAGTACCGGGCGAAGAGCCGCCCGGCGTCGTGGAGTGCGCCGACGGATCCCTCGGGGAGTCCGTCAGCGCTCATCGAACGACTTCTTCTTTGCACGCCGCGAGCAGGCCGCGGTGGCTGGCCAGCTCGCTGAGGGCGACGATCACCTGGTCGATCGACAGCTCGGAGGTGTCGACGGGCACGGCGTCCTCGGCCGCGCGCAGCGGCGAGGCGGCGCGAGTCGAGTCGAGGTGGTCGCGGCGCTCGACGCTGGCCAGCGCGTCGGCCACGGACGACTGCCGCCCGGCCGCGGTGTCCTGGGTGCTGCGGCGCGACGCGCGGACGTCGGCCGAGGCGGTCAGGTAGACCTTGAGCGGCGAGTCCGGCGCGACGACCGTGCCGATGTCCCGGCCCTCGACGACGATCCCGCCGCGGTGGGAGACGACGTCCTCGATGATCCGCCGCTGCCGCGCGACCAGCAGCTCACGCACGTGCGGCACGGCCGAGACCGGCGAGACGGCCTTGGTGACCTCCGGCCCGCGGATGTCGGCGGCGACGTCCGCGCCGGCCAGGCGGATCTCCGGCCGGTCGGGGCTGGTGCCGATGGTGAACTCGGCGCGGTCGGCGACCCCGGCGACCGCGTCCGGGTCGGCCGGGTCGACGCCGGCGCGCAGCACGGCGAGGGTGACCATCCGGTACATCGCCCCGGTGTCGAGGTAACCGGCGCCGAGGCGCTGGGCGAGCTTGCGGGCGACGGTGGTTTTCCCGGTCCCCGACGGGCCGTCCAGCGCGACCACACCACGTAGGGCTCCCGTCACCGGCACTCTCCTCGCGTTCTCGTCTCGATAGCCGCCGGTGTCCATTCTGCCGGTCGGGGTGCGGAGGAGATCAGTCGCCCCGCGTGCCGAAGCGCGCCACCACGAGCGCGAGGCGCTCGTCACGGTGGGCCGGGGACAGCCGGTGGCCGCGATCCAGCGTCACCAGGCCGTGCAGCGTGCTCCAGAACACCTCGGTCAGCGGCCCGGCGTTCTGCGTCCCGGCCACCGGCTCGATGACCGCCAGGAGCTCGGCGAAGTTCGCCTTCATCACTTCGGGGGTGTCGTCTTCGGCGAACCGCAGCTCGGACGCCAGCGTGAACATCGCGTCGTAGAGCGCGGGTTTCGCATCGGCGAACTCGACGTACGCCGCCGCGACCCCCGCCAGGCCGTCCCGGCGGGCCGTTCCCAGCACCGAGACCAGCTCGGCGAACCCCTCCAGCGCGGCCGCCGCCATGATCGCGTCCTTGCCGCCCGGGAAGTGGCTGTAGAGCACCGGCTGGCTGTACTCGATCAGCGCCGCCAGCTTCCTGGTGGTGACCGCGTCCCAGCCCTCCGCTTCGGCGAGCTCCCTGGCCGCGCTGACGATCCGCTGCGCTCGCTCGGTCCGGTCGCGCACTCGCCGTTGTCGCTGGGTCATACGTCACATGCTAGCACCGCTAGACAAACTAGCGCCGCTAGGTTAGCGTTGCTAGCAATCCTAGCGATGCTAGAAAACACTGGAGGGAACACCATGGTCGTCACCGGTTACGTCCTCGCCGCGATCGTCGCGCTCGGCATCATCTTCATCGGCCTCAACTACGTCTTCGCACCGAACAAGATCGCCGCGGGCTTCGGCTTCGACGAGGTTCCCGAGCACGCGGAGACGTTCCTCAACGTCAAGGGCGGCCGCGACATCGGGGCCGGCCTGATCCCGCTGGCGCTGATGATCTACGGCGACGCGCACGCGCTCGGCTGGGTCATGCTCACCGCGGCGCTCTGGCCGGTCTTCGACATGCTGCTCATCCTGCGCCACCGGGGGAAGAAGGCCATCGCGTTCGGGGTGCACGGCGTGACCGCCGCCGTGATGGTCGTCGCCGCGCTGCTCCTGCTGCTCGGCTGAACACCGCGAATCGGACACGTGGGTTACGGTGGTTGGGTGAACGTCGAAGTAACTCCCCTGCCCGGCATCGGGGTCCGCAAGGACTTCGCCACCCGTACCGGCCGCCGCATCGGCGTCGTCACCCAGCGGGACGGCCACATCGAGCTGATCGTGTCCAAATCGGACGATCCCGATGCCTGCGCCGCCTCGATCCCGCTCACCGCGGACGAGGCCGGCGCGCTGGCCAACCTGCTCGGCGCCCCGCAGCTGGTCGCGCAGCTGACGGAGGAGCACCGGGACCTGCCGGGGATCAGCACGCGGCAGCTGCCGATCAAGCCGTCCGGCCCGTTCGACGGCCGGACGCTCGGCGACACCGCGATGCGCACCCGCACCGGCGTCTCGGTGGTCGCGGTGGCGCGGGCGGGGCAGGTGCACCCGTCGCCGACGCCGGACTTCACGTTCACCGGGGGCGACCTGCTGGTCGCGGTCGGCACGGGCGAAGGGCTCGAAGCCGCCGCCAAGATCCTCAAGTACGGCTGAGCGGCCGATGGACCACACCGCGCTGTCCCTGATCGAACTGGGGGCGGTCTTCTTCGGGCTGGGCGCGCTCGGGCGCCTGGCCGGCAAGATCGGCCTCTCCCCCATCCCGCTCTACCTGCTCGGCGGCCTCTGCTTCGGCCAGGGCGGCCTGATCCCGCTGGGCGACATCGGCGGCTTCACGCACCTGGCCGGCGAGATCGGCGTCGTGCTGCTGCTCCTGCTGCTCGGCCTCGAGTATTCGGCGGCCGAGCTGTTCACCGGGCTGCGCCGATCGTGGACGGCCGGCCTGCTCGACATCGTCCTCAACGCCGCCCCGGGCGCGGCGGTCGCGCTGCTGCTGGGCTGGGGCCCGGTCGGCGCGATGGTGATGGCGGGTGTCACCTACATCTCGTCGTCCGGCATCGTCGCGAAGGTCCTCGGCGACCTGGGCCGCCTCGGCAACCGCGAGACGCCGGTGGTGCTGTCGATCCTCGTGTTCGAGGACCTGGTGATGGCGCTCTACCTGCCGATCCTCACCGCGGTCCTGGGCGGGGTGTCGTTCCTCGGCGGTCTGGAGGCCGTCGGGATCTCGCTGCTGGTGATCACCGTGGTGCTGGTGATCGCGCTGAAGTTCGGCCGGTACGTCTCGGCGGCGGTGGACAGCCCCGACCGCGAGGTGTTCCTGCTCAAGGTCCTCGGCGCGGCCCTGCTGGTGGCCGGCCTGGCCTCGGCGATGCAGGTGTCGGCCGCGGTCGGCGCGTTCCTGCTGGGCATCGCGATCTCGGGTTCGACGGCGGAGAACGCGACGCACCTGCTGGAGCCGTTGCGCGACCTGTTCGCCGCGGTGTTCTTCGTGGTCTTCGGCCTCAACACGAACCCGGCGTCGATCCCGCCGGTGCTCGGCTGGGCGGTGGTGCTGGCGGTGGTGACGACCCTGACGAAGGTCGGCACGGGCTGGTGGGCGGCCCGCCGCCAGAGGATCGGCCGCCTGGGCCGCGCCCGCGCCGGGGCGGCCCTGGTGGCGCGCGGCGAGTTCTCGATCGTGATCGCCGGGCTGGCGGTGACGGCGGGCGCGGTCACCGGCGAGCTGGCGGCCCTGGCCACGGCGTACGTGCTGCTGATGGCCATCCTCGGCCCGACGGCGGCCCGGGTGGTGGAGCCGATCGCCCGCGCGCTGCAACGGAAGTCGGCGACGAAGACGGCCCCGGCCGAGGCGAACTGACGGCTACCGGGCGGCGCCGGATCCGAAGGTGAAGGTACAGCCGGTCGCGACCAGGTCCGTCCCGCCGGCGGAGTACGCGGTACACGTCGCCGTGACGTTGTGGAAGTACGTGTTGTACGGCTGCTGGTTCGAGATGGCGTTGAAGATGGCGATCTTGAAGACGTACGGCGAACCCGCGTCGGAGAACCCCGTGCACGACGTCCCCAGGTGGATCGTGGGCGCCGGGAGGTGCAGGACGCCGATCGAGTACCCCGACGCGCAGGAGGTCGTGGTCGCCGCCGAAGCGGCCGGCGCGGAAGCCAGCGACAGCACCCCGGCCGCCGTCACGACGACGGCGGCCGCCCACGCGGCGCTCGGCTTCATCCGGTCCGGCATGGCGTCTCCTCGTTACGGGGCAACGGAAAATCGAGCCTAACACCGGATTTCCCGGCCGGGATCGGCCTTCCGGGGCAACCGGTCAGCGCAGATCCGCCCGCCCCGCCGACGGCACGTGCGCGCCGCCGGGCGGGGCCGGGTGGGTCGTTGCCGCGGGCGGGATGCCCAGCAGGGGCACCGACAGCGAGGTGCGGGCCAGGTCCAGCGTCACGCGGCCCGGCTGGGCCGGTCCGCGGACGAAGCTGCCGTCCGTGCCGCCGATGATCAGCGCCAGTGCGTGGCCGCGCGGCACGATGTGGTCCGTGGACGCCAGGCGGAACGTCATCGTGTACGCCGTTCCCGGGGTCAACGGGCGTTCCTGCGAGAGGGACGCGTAGTTCGCCAGGTCCGCCCAGCCGCGGCTGATGATCGTGTAGTTCACCTTCTTCACGTCGGCGGAAGCGATCCGGTAGCAGGCGTCGTCACCGGCGGAGGACGAACCCCAGCAGTTCTCCGTGGTGCCCGTCTTGATCCCCTCGCCGCTGCCGGCGAAGTTGCGGATCGTCGCCGCGCCCAGGTCGACCAGCAGGGCCGACACGCGGGCCGACGACGTGCCCGGCGTCGCCGTCACGGTGACCGACGATGTCCCCGACACCTGCAGGTCGGAGGTCAGGGCCCCGGTCGAGTAGGTCAGCGCGGCGCCGCCCGGGCTGGTCACCCAGGTGTCCTCACCCAGGCTCGGGTTGTCGGTGAACGACGCCGTCCCGGACGCCGCCGTGGTGCCGAGCCTGCCGGACGCCCCCGGCCGCAGCGTCGTCGCCGCCACCCCGGCCACCGGGTAGCGGGTCTGGTCCACCCACTGGTCCGGCTGACGCTCGACGCTGGCCTGCGGGCCGTTCTGGACGCCGTTGTCGATGCCGAGCAGGTAGTGGTCGAACCACCGGTGCAGCAGGTCGACCCAGTCCGCGCGCCGGTAGTCGAACGGGTCGACGTGCCCGGTCTGCGACAGCCAGATCTTCTTCTCGACGTTCAGCGCGTCCCACCACTGTCCGAAGTGGATGGTCTTGACGTTGAGGTCGTTGACGCCGTGGGAAAGCAGCACGCTGGCGCGCACGTTCCGCGCGTCGACGACGTAGTCCCGCGCCGCCCACAGCGGCCCGTAGTCGCCGTTCGCGGTGGCTCCGGAAGCCAGGGCCTGGTTCTGCGCCGAGCAGTTCTGCCCGCTGTTGCGCGCTTCGACCGTGCGCGCGAGCCCGTCCGGGTTGAAGCCGAAGGTCGCGCCGTCGGAGCGGTAGTAGTCGTACCAGGAGCTGATCGCCGAGATCGGCACGATCGTCTTGAGCCCGGCGACCCCGGTCGCCGCGACGCCGTTGGCGATCGTGCCGTCGTAGGACTTGCCGATCATCCCGACGTTGCCGCTGGTCCAGCCCGCGGTCACCGCGCTGCCGCCGGTCTTCGCGCTGTAGCCGGTCGCGCGGCCGTTCAGCCAGTCGACGACCTTGCGCGCGGAGCCGACGTCCGACGGGCCGCCGACGTCCGCGCAGCCGGCCGAGCGGTTCGTCCCGGCCAGGTCGACTTGCACCACGGCGTAGCCGCGCGGCACGAAGTAGTTGTCGTAGAACAGCGGGAACTTCACCGGTTTCCCGGCGCTGTCGTAGGTCTTGAGCTCGCTCTCGTTGCCGCGCCCGCAGCACGAGTAGTACGGGCTCGCGTCCATGATCACCGGCACGCCCGCGGCGAGTTCGGCCGGCCGCACGATGTCGGCGGCGACGCGGTCGGAGCGGCCGTCGCCGTCCCCGTCGCGGCCGATGTCGACCCAGACGGTCTCCCGGATCGCCGACGCGTAGTCGTAGCCGGGTTCACTGCCCCGGGGCGCCGCGTGCGCCACCCCGGGGAGGAACGTCGTCAGGAGGATGAGCGCGAGCAGTGCCAGACCGGATCGCATGGCTCCACGCTGGCAGCGACGGCACGCTCCCGCCACGGCGGAAAGTCGGGACTGTGCCGACCGGGCCCCGGCAAGCAGGGGGTCAGAGTTCGACGTTCCGGTAGAGCGCGCCGACCTCGGTCTTCGTCAGGCGCCGGATCGAGCCGACGCGCTGGTTGCCGAGCTGGACGTCACCGACCGCGGTGCGGACCAGCTTCAGCACCGGGTGGCCGGTGTCCTTGAGCAGGCGGCGCACGATGTGCTTCTTGCCCTCGTGGATCACCAGCTCCACCAGCGACTTGCCGGAGTGCATGTCCTTGACGCGGAACTGGTCGACCTTGACGATCCCGTCCGGCAGCTCCCAGCCCTGGCGCAGCTCCTTGCCGAGCCCGCGCGGCACCAGGCCGTCGACCTCGGCGAGGTAGGTCTTGAGCACCCGGTAGGACGGGTGCATCAGCCGGTGCCCGAGGTCGCCGTCGTTGGTCAGCAGCAGCAGGCCCTCGGTGTTCTCGTCGAGCCGGCCGACGTGCACGACCCCGGGCGTCTCCTCGTAGCGGCCGCGCAGGTAGTCGCCGACGCAGGGACGGCCGCGGTCGTCCGACATCGTCGAGTGCACGCCCTTGGGCTTGTTGAGGGCGAGGTAGATGAGGTCGTCGCGCAGGTTCACGCGGGTGCCGTCGACGTGGATGATCGCCGCGTCGGGGTCGACGCGGCGGCCCAGCTCGGTGACGACCTCGCCGTCCACCTCGACCCGGCCGGCGACGATCAGGTCCTCCGCCGCGCGCCGGGAGGCGACCCCGGCCTGCGACAGCACCTTCTGCAGCCGGACGCCGTCGGGGTGTTCACTGGATGTCATCGATGGTGTCCACTTCGGGTAGCAACGGAGCGATCGGGGGCAGGTCGTTCAGTGACGAAAGCCCCAGTCGCTCCAGGAACAGCTCGGTCGTCACGTACAGCGTGCCGGTCGTCTCGGGATCGGTCCCCATCTCCTCGATGAGGCCGCGCGCGAGCAGCGTCCGGATCACGCCGTCCACGTTCACGCCGCGCACCGCGGCGACCCGTGCACGGGTCACCGGCTGCCGGTACGCGATCACGGCGAGGCTCTCCAGCGCGGCCCGGGTCAGCTTCGACCGCTGGCCGTCCAGCAGGAGCTTCTCCACGAACGGGGCATAGACGTCCCTAGTGTAGAACCGCCACCCTTCGCCGACGCGCCGCAGGTCGATCCCGGACGAGCGATCGGTGAACTTCTGCGCCATGGTCCGCAGGGCGACGACGATCCGCGCCTTCGGCTGGCCGAGGGTGTCGGCCAGGAGCTCTTCGCCGGCCGGCGAGTCGACGATGAGCAGCAGCGCCTCGAGGGCGGCTTCGAGGGCCTCGTCGGAGGTGACGTCCGGCATGGCGTCGGCGTCACCGGCGGCGACCAGGCCGGACTCGGGATCGGCGGGCTCGGGCTCGGGTTCGGGCTCGGCAGCAGCTGCCTCGGCGATCGGTTCGACCGGCTCGCCCTCCTCGGTCACGGGCTCGCCCGACAGTGCCTCGTCGAGCGCCATTTCGACCGCGGCCGGTTCCGGCTCGCCCGCCGGCGGCACCGGGGCCTCGGCGACTTCGTTGTTCTCCGGGCTCACCCGTACTCCTCTTCGTCTCCGAACGCGCGGTCGAGCTCGGCCGCCGCGGAGGCTTCTTCCTTCGAGCCGCCCGTCCAGCGGACGTGCAGCTCGGCCAGTGCCTCGCTCTGCTCGAACTGGACCGTCGCCTCGCGGTAGAGCTCCAGCAGCGCCAGGAAGCGCGCCACGATCTCCACCGTGTGCTCGCAGTCGTCGACCAGCTCGCCGAAGGTCGCCTGGCCGCGTTCGGCCAGCATCACCCGCAGCACCGCCGCGTGCTCGCGCACCGAAATGCGGCCCATGTGGATGTGCGCGATCGACACCGTCGGCGGCGGCTTCGGGCGGAACACCGCCACCGCGATGTCCGCGAACTTCTGCGGCGTCACGCCCAGCATCACCTCGGGCAGCAGCCCGACGAACCGCTCCTCCAGCGCCACCGAGCGCGGGTACCGCCGCAGCGCGTTCTGCTCCAGCTCGCCGAACAACGCCGCCACCTGCTTGTACGCGCGGTACTGCAGGATCCGGGCGAACAGCAGGTCGCGGGCTTCGAGCAGCGCGAGGTCGTCCTCGCTCTCCACCTCGGCCGACGGCAGCAGCCGCGCCGCCTTCAGGTCCAGCAGCGTGGCCGCGATGACCAGGAACTCCGTCGTCTCGTCGAGGTTCCAGTCGGTGCCCAGCGCGCGCGTGTACGCGATGAAGTCGTCGGTGACCCGGTGCAACGCCACCTCGGTGACGTCGAGCTGGTGCTGCGAGATCAGCTGCAGCAGCAGGTCGAACGGCCCCTCGAAGTTGGCCAGCCGCACCTTGAACTTCGACGTGCTCAGCTCTTCGGTGTTCGCGCCTTCGGGGATCATCCCGCCGTGCACGGTCTGGTGCTCTTCGGGGACCTCCGGAGCCGGTTCCGGCTCGTCCATCAGCCCTCGGTTTCGCCGCCGTCTGAGCCGACCACCCGCAGCCGCTGGACCAGCACCGATTCCTCGCCGTGCTGGTCGAAGTCGGCCAGCAGCACCGCCACGGCCTCGCGGACCAGCCGGCCGCGGTCGACGACCAGGTCGTGCTTCGCGCGCAGCGTCAGCCGGGCCTGTTCCATGGCCAGGAGCTCGTCGCCGGAGACGTACACGGTGATCTTCGCGTCGTGCTTGGTCCGGCCGGACCCGTGCGGCGCCGCGCTGCGGGCGAGCTGGTCGGAACGGCCGTCACCCGAAGGCTTGGGCTGCTCGACGGGCTCGGGCGGGGCCTGGGGAGGGAGATCGAGGGCGGGACTGGAGGTGATCCTGAAGAGTTCCGACGCTCCGGGCAGGGAAGCGCGCCTGCTCACCGAGCGATCACCTCGCGGGCCAGCTGGCGGTACGCCGCCGCGCCGGCCGACTTGGGCGCCCAGGTCGTGATCGGCTCACCCGCGACCGTCGTCTCGGGGAACCGCACGGTGCGGTTGATGACCGTGTCGAACACGGTCTCGCCGAATGCCTCCACCACGCGAGCCATGACCTCCTTCGAATGCAGGGTTCTCGGGTCGTACATGGTGGCGAGAATCCCCACGATGTCCAGTTTGGGGTTGAGGCGTTCCTGGACCTTCTCGATGGTGTCGATCAGGAGAGCTACGCCTCGCAGACTGAAGAACTCGCACTCCAGCGGGATGATCACGCCGTCCGCGGCGGTCAGCGCGTTCACCGTGAGCAGGCCGAGCGAGGGCTGGCAGTCGACAAGAACATAGTCGTAGTCGTTCATGACCGGACGAAGGACCCGTAACAACGTGTGCTCGCGCCCTACCTCAGCGACGAGCTGGACCTCCGCCGCGGACAGGTCGATGTTGCTCGGCAGCAGGTCAACGCCGTCGACGCGGGTTTTCATCAGCACGTCGGTGGCGCTGACCGACCGCTCCATGATGGCGTTGTAGACCGTCTGGTCCAGCTCGTGCGGCTGGATGCCGAGGCCGACGGCGAGCGCGCCCTGCGGGTCGAAGTCGACGAGCAGCACCTTGCGCCCGTACTCGGCGAGCGCGGCCCCCAGGTTGATGGTCGACGTCGTCTTGCCGACGCCGCCCTTCTGGTTGCACATGGCCATGATCTTGGCCGGGCCGTGCCGGTCCAGCGGCGCCGGATCGGGGTGCTCGCGGATCGGGCGGCCGGTCGGGCCGATGCCCTCCAGCTTCACCTTCTTGCCGTTGCGCTCCTGCGGCTCGTCGCCGTCGTGGAGTTCCGGCGTCGCGATCTTGACGTCGTTGAGGTTCGCCGCCGCCGACCCGGCGGACTCGGCCGGGGTGGCCGGCTGGTTCGGTGTCGACATGGCGAGAAGGCTCCTTGTTCGTCGCGTCCGCCGCAGCCTATGCGCGGAGTCGGAGCCCCGGCAAAGCAACGCGCCGGACTCGACGGGGCAATGTCACTCGACCGTCGGTGCAGGCTACGAAGGCCCTTCGCCGTTTATAGGGCCGTCTAGCCCAGTGCCCGCGGGTGCGCCGTCGCGTACACCTCGCGCAGGGTGTTGACCGTGACCAGCGTGTACACCTGGGTCGTCGTCACCGAGGCGTGGCCGAGGAGTTCCTGGACGACACGGACGTCCGCGCCGCCCTCGAGCAGGTGCGTGGCGAAGGAGTGGCGGAGCGTGTGCGGCGACACGGCGGCGGTGATGCCCGCCCGTCCGGCGGTGTCCTTCAGGACCTGCCACGCGCTCTGCCGCGACAGCCGGCTGCCGCGGGCGTTGAGGAACAGGGCCGCCGTGCCGCGGCCGTGGGCGGCGAGCGCCGGGCGGGCGCGGACGGTGTAGGCGTGCAGCGCGGCGAGCGCGGGACGGCCGATCGGCACCAGCCGCTGCTTGCCGCCCTTGCCGTCGAGCAGCACCGTGCGCTCGGCGTCGTCGACGTCGTCGACGTCCAGGCCGACCGCCTCGGAGATCCGGGCCCCGGTGGAGTAGAGCACCTCGAGCAGCGCCCGGTCGCGCAGCGGGCGCTCGCCGTCCGGCGGCGGGGTCTCGAGCAACCGCAGGACGTCGTCGACGGGCAGCGCCTTGGGCAGCCGCTTCGCCGGGGTCGGCGGCCGGACCTCGCGGGCCGGGTTGTGCTCGGTGAGCCCCTCGGCGTGCGCGAACTTGTGCAGGCCCCGCACGGCGACCAGCGCCCGGGCGGCCGACGACGCGGCGAGCGGCTGGTGCTCGTCGTCGCCCTCGCGCAGGGCGGCGCCGAAGGCCGTGACGTGCGCGGAGGTGACGTCGGCGACCTTCGCGACGCCCAGCCCGTCCAGGTGCGCGGCGTACCGGCGCAGGTCACGGGCGTAGCTGTCCAGGGTGTTGCGCGCGGTCCCGCGTTCGACGGCCAGGTGGTCGAGGTACGCGGCGATCACGCCGTCCGTGCTGCCCGGGCCTGCCACGCCGTCACCTTAGGCCGCCCGGGGCTCGTGACCCGGCAGAAACCCCGTTCCCGGCGCCACGCGGTTACCGTGGATCCATGGAGTCCGACCAGCTCCGCATCGGCACCGCCGAGCGCGAGGAAGCGGCGAGGCTGCTCGCCGACCACTTCGGCATGGGCCGCATCACCCCGGACGAGTACGAGATCCGGGTGACCGACGCCTACGCGGCGGCCACCCTGGGCGACCTGCGGCCGCTGTTCCGCGACCTGCCGCACCCGCACCCGGGGTTCTTCGGGCCGCCGCCGTCCCCGATGCCGCTGACGGCACCGCTGCCGATGCCGGTGTTCCCGCCGCCCTCGATGCCCGTGCCGATGCCGTACGGGCCGCCGCCCGTGGTGTATTCGCACCGGTCGAAGACGGTGGCCGGGGTGCTGCAGATCGTGCTGCCCTTCGGCATCGGCCGGTTCTACACCGGGCAGACCGGCCTGGGCCTGGCCCAGCTCTTCGCCACCTGCTGCACCGGCGTCGGCATCCTGTGGCCGATCATCGACGGCATCCTGCTGCTGGTCAACGGCGGTTCCGACGCCGAAGGCCGCCCGCTGCGCCCCTGATCCGGGGCGCAGCGGAGCCGGCTCAGGCTTCCCTGCGCTTGGCGAACGCCGTCGGGCGGTCGGCCCACGGGGCGTCCGCCGGGCGGGCCGAACCCGCGCCGGTGAGCACCGCGTGCGTGGCCAGCACCCCCGACACCGTGGCGCCGTTGAGCAGCTCGCCCGCCAGCGCCATCCGGACCGCCTCGGCGAGCGGGAACTTGCGGATCACCAGGTCCGCCTCCTCCTCGCCGAGCACCTCGCGGTCCACTTCGGACAGTCCGCGGGCCAGGAAGACCCGGACCACCTCGTCGGTGAACCCGGGCGACGCGGCGACGTCGACCAGGGTCACCCAGTCGTCGGCGGCCAGGCCGACCTCTTCGACGAGCTCGCGCCCGGCCGTGCCGACCGGGTCCTCGCCGAGGTGGTCGATCAGGCCGGCCGGCAGCTCCCACAGCCGGTGCCCGATCGGGTGCCGGTACTGGTGGATCAGCGTGACCTGCTGGTCCTCGTCCAGCGCGACGATCGCCACCGCGCCCAGGTGCTCGATCACCTCGCGGGTCGCCGTGCCGCCGCCCGGCATCACCACCTCGTCGATGCGCAGGCCGACGACGCGTCCGATGTGGACGTCCCGGCTGGCCGCGACGCTGAACTCGTGCTCGCCCGGCGCGGTCACCGGGCCGCCACCGAAGCCTCGGGCAGCTCGACCGGCAGCCGCTCGGCGACCTTGCGGTCCACGACGGCCTTGACGAACGCGCTGAACAGCGGGTGCGGCCGGGTCGGGCGGCTCTTGAGCTCGGGGTGTGCTTGCGTGCCGACGAAGAACGGGTGCTTGTCGGCGGGCAGCTCGACGAACTCGACCAGGCGGTCGTCCGGCGAGGTGCCGGAGAAGACCAGGCCCGCGTCGGTGAGCTGCTTGCGGTAGGCGTTGTTGACCTCGTAGCGGTGCCGATGGCGCTCGGACACCTCGGTGGTGCCGTACGCCTTCGCGACCTGCGAGCCCGCCTTGAGCTTCGCCGGGTACGCGCCGAGCCGCATGGTGCCGCCCATGTCCCGCTCCCCCGCGACGACGTCACGCTGGTCGGCCATGGTCGAGATCACCGGGTGCTTGGTGTTCTCGTCGAACTCCGACGAGCCCGCGTCCTCGATGCCGGCCAGGTGCCGCGCGGCCTCGATGACCATGCACTGCAGGCCGAGGCACAGCCCGAGCAGCGGGACGCCGCGGGTGCGCGCGTACTCGATCGCGCCGACCTTGCCCTCGATGCCGCGGATGCCGAACCCGCCCGGGATCAGCACACCGTCCACATCGGACAGCACGGAGGCCGCGCCGGACGCGGTCTGGGCGTCGTCGGAGGCGACCCAGACGATCTCGACCTTGGCGCGGTGGGCGAACCCGCCCGCACGCAGGGCCTCGGTGACCGACAGGTAGGCGTCCGGCAGGTCGATGTACTTGCCGACGACGGCGATCCGGACGATCTCGCTCGGGTTGTGCACCCGGTCGAGCAGGTCGCCCCACACCGTCCAGTCGACGTCGCGGAACGGCAGCCCGAGGCGGCGGACGACGTAGGCGTCGAGCGCCTCGCCGTGCAGCACCTTCGGGATGTCGTAGATGGACCGCGCGTCCGGGCAGGCGATGACGGCCTCGGTGTCGACGTCGCACATCAGGCCGATCTTGCGCTTGAGGTCCTCCGGGATCTCCCGGTCGGCCCGGCAGACCAGCGCGTCGGGCTGGATGCCGATGTTGCGCAGCGCGGCGACCGAGTGCTGGGTCGGCTTCGTCTTGAGCTCGCCCGACGGCGCCAGGTACGGCACCAGCGAGACGTGCAGGAAGAAGCAGTGGTCGCGGCCGACGTCGTGGCGGACCTGGCGGCAGGCCTCCAGGAACGGCAGGGACTCGATGTCGCCGACCGTGCCGCCGACCTCGGTGATCACGACGTCCGGCGCCTGGCCGTTCTCGTCCGGCTCGGCCGCGGCGGTGATCCGGGCCTTGATCTCGTCGGTGATGTGCGGGATGACCTGCACGGTGTCGCCGAGGTACTCGCCGCGGCGCTCCTTGGCGATCACCTCGGAGTAGACCTGGCCGGTGGTGACGTTGGCCTTGCCGTCGAGATCGCGGTCGAGGAACCGCTCGTAGTGCCCGATGTCGAGGTCGGTCTCCGCACCGTCGTCGGTGACGAACACCTCACCGTGCTGGAACGGGTTCATCGTCCCGGGGTCGACGTTGAGGTAGGGGTCGAGCTTCTGCATCGTGACGCGAAGCCCGCGCGCGGTAAGGAGCTGACCCAGGCTGGAAGCCGTGAGTCCCTTACCCAGAGAGGAGGCGACGCCTCCGGTGACAAAAACGTACTTGGTTGCCCGTGACTGAAGTCCCACGGGCCGCCAGCATATCCCACCGCTGCGGATCCGCGCGCTGTGACATGCCCGGGACGCCGGATATGACCGCCGCCACCCGTGCGGGTGACGTCAGGCCGCGACCTTCGCCGGGCGCAGCCGCGGCCGTCCGGTGAGCGCGCGGCTGCCCGGCAGCCGCCGCAGGACCTCGACCATGACGACCGTCAGGGCGATCGTCGCGACGTAGATGATCACGCTCAGCCACGGCGCCCCGAAGCGCTCGGCCACGTGCGGGATCGCCGGCCCGAGCAGGGCCAGCGCCAGCGGGTGGACGAGGAAGACGCTGAACGACCGGTTCGCCGCCCACGACACCAGGCGGGCCCCGCGGCTGCCTTCGCGCCGGCGCGCCGCCCACCACGTGCTGAACGCGTAGATCGCCGCGATCACGGTGACGAACCACGGGATCAGGTACGGCTGGAACGGGTCGCTGGCCACCTGCGGGAAGGTTCCACTGTGGACAGTGCGGAGGTAGTACCACTCGGTGCCGGCCAGCACGGCGACGAGCGCGGCGCCGAGCAGCCGCCGGTGCCGGCCCGCCCAGGCGTGCACGGTCTCGAAGTGCATGGCCACCACGGCGCCGAACAGCGTGTAGAACTGGTACGGCACGATCGTGGCGTACAGGTGGGTGATCGTCTCGTAGCTCACGCCCAGCGGCTGGTAGGTCATGAACAGCGTCACGCCGACCTGGACCAGCCCGCTGCCGAGCAGCAGCCACTTGTGCCTGCCTTCGGTGGCCCGCAACAGCTTCATCAGCAGCGGGAAGAGCAGGTAGACCTGCATCGTCACGAGCAGGAAGTACAGGTGGTACCAGGCGCCGCCGGTGACCAGGTCCTTGAGCAGCAGGCGCATCGACGCCTCGAGCGAGCCCGGCTGCTGTTCGCCGGTCACCAGCGAATACGCCCAGAAGAACATCGACCAGGCCAGGTAGGGCGTCGCGACCAGCGGCAGCCGCTTGCGCCAGAAGTCGCCCGGGGTGATCTCGCGGCCGCGGTTCTGGAACACCAGCACGAACCCGGTGAGCGCGAAGAACGCCTCGCGGGTGAAGTGCAGCGGCGTCTCGACCGCGTTGGCGCCGACGTCCTGCGCGAAGTTCGTCGCGCCCACCACGTGGATGAGGATGACGCAGGCGAACGTGACCAACCGGAACAGGTCGATCTGGTGCAGGTAGGGCGCTTTGCCGCCCGGTCTCGTGCTGCGGGCGGGGGCTTCGAGCGTGGCCTGGGCAGTCGTCATCGTGCCGCCGATCCGGCACCGTCGTCGGCGTGGTTCACGTTCTCAGACTTGCCACCCATTCTGTGAATTTCCCATGAAGCCGCTGGGAAGCGCCTGTTGGCCGGGGCTTTGCGGGCTGTTGGATATGCCACTTCCGCTCAAGGAGCGAACGCCCCGCGATCATGTTAACGCGTGAGTGTGCTGGTACGCAGCGTGACCTTCGTCATCAAGCTGTGACCTGCGGAAAGAGCGACCGCAGGGTGACGTCCCGGTTGACGCGTACGTGCTCCACCGCGGACGCCTTCGCCCGCTCCGCGTCCCCCGACGCGATGGCCTCGTACAGCCGGCGGTGCTCGTCGAGCAGTTCGGTCCAGTGCTCGTTCTGGCTCGTGAGCCAGCGCAGCCGGCCCTCGAGAGGCTGGAGCATGGTGGACAGCAGCGCGTTGCCCGCGATGGCAACGATCTCGTCGTGGAAGCGCGAGTTCAGCACGGTGATCCGGGCCGCGTCGCCGCGCGCCGTCGCCCGGGCGGCGTCGGCGAGGACACGCTCGAGGCGCTTCAGCTCCGCCGCGCCCGCGCGGGCGGCCGCCAGCCCGGCGGCCAGCCCTTCGAGGGCCTCGCGGACGTCGAACAGCTCCTCGACGTCGACGCGCGCCAGCTGCCGGACGACGACCCGCCGCGGCGACTGGACGACGAGGAACCCCTCGGCCTCCAGGCTGCGGATGGCCTCGCGGACCGGCACCCGCGACACGCCGAGGTCTTCGGCCAGCTCGCGCTCGACCAGCCGGTCGCCCGGGCGGAGCCGGCCGGTCAGGATCCGTTCGCGCAGCTGCTCGCGGACCCGCTGCCGGGTGGCCGCGAGGGGTTGCCGCTCGTTCACCGCGCCCCCTCCCTCAACATCGCCGTAACCGGCCGTTACACGAGTTTATCGGCCGGAGGGTTGACTCGGGCGGACACCGGGGTGATATTTGGGATTCCAAAGTTTGGTATCCCAAATCGCCGTCCCTGCACGTCGATCGGAGGGCCCGCATGACCGCCGCCCCACTCACCGATGCCTCGCACGAGACGACCACCCCGCCCGATCCCCGGCTGTGGAACGAGGACCTCGCCCCCGCGAAGGAACGCCGGTGGAAGGTCTACGACATCTTCGCGCTGTGGATGTCCGACGTGCACAACCTCGGCAACTACACCTTCGCGGCCGGCCTGTTCGTGCTCGGCCTGTCGGCCTGGCAGGTCTTCACCGCCCTGCTGTTCGGGTTCGTCGTCATCTACGCCGGCATGAACCTGATGGGCCGGATCGGCCAGCGCACCGGCGTCCCCTTCCCGGTCGTGGCGCGGATCAGCTTCGGCACCTTCGGTGCCAACCTGCCCGCCCTGATCCGCGCGGTCATCGCGATCTTCTGGTACGGCATCCAGACCTACCTCGCCAGCGTCGCCATCACGCTGCTCGCGCTGGCCATCGACCCGGGCCTGAAACCGCTGACCGAGCACGGGTTCCTCGGCCTGCACGCGCTCGGCTGGATCTGCTTCGTCGCACTGTGGGCGGCCCAGGCGCTCATCCTGACCCGCGGCATGGAGTCGGTGCGCAAGTTCCAGGACTGGTGCGGCCCGGCGATCTGGGTGGTGATGATCGCCCTCGCCGTCTGGATCCTCGCCGCGGGCCACTGGAACATCTCCTTCACCAGCAGCCCGAAACAGCTGTCCACCGGGGAGCAGATCCGGCAGTGGTTCGGCGCGGCCGGCCTCATCCTGGCCACCTACGGCACGCTCATGCTCAACTTCTGCGACTTCTCCCGCTTCGCCCCCGACCAGAAGACGGTGAAGCGCGGCAACTTCTGGGGCCTGCCGATCAACTCGACGGCGTTCGCGCTGCTGTCGGTGATCGTCACCGCGGGCAGCATGCAGGTGTTCGGCGAGGCCATCACCGATCCGGCCGAGCTGCTGGCCAAGGTGCACAACACGCCGGTGCTCATCGTCGGCGCGCTGACGTTCGCCATCGCCACGATGGGCGTCAACATCGTCGCCAACTTCGTCTCCCCCGCCTACGACCTGGCCAACATCTGGCCGAAGCGGATCACCTTCACCATCGGCGGGATGATCAGCGCGGTCGCGGCCCTGTGCGTGCTGCCGTGGAAGCTGTACTCCTCGCCGGCGGTGGTCAACTACTTCCTCGGCGGCCTCGGCGCGTTCCTCGGCCCGCTGTTCGGCATCATGATCGTCGACTACTACCTGATCCGGCGCGGCAAGGTCGACGTCGCCCAGCTGTTCGTCGACGGCGGGCTCTACCCGCGGGTGAACCCGCGCGCCCTGGTGACGTTCTTCCCGACCGCGGCGCTGTCCGCCGTCATCGCTCTGGTGCCGTTCTTCGCGCCGGCCGCGCCGTACTCGTGGTTCATCGGGACGGCGTCCTCGGCGGCAATGTACTACGCGGTGTCGAGGAAGCATCGATGAGAATCGTCGTGACCAACTGCAACACCACCGAGGCGATGACGAAGGAGATCGAAGCCGGGGCCCGCGCGGCCGCGAGCCCCGGCACCGAGATCCTCGCGCGCACGCCGAAGTGGGGCCCGGAATCGGCGGAAGGCTGGCTGGACAGCTTCCTGTCCGCGGCGGCCGTGCTGGACCTGCTGCGGGGCCTGGCCGAACCGTTCGACGCCGTCGTGCTCGCCGGGTTCGGCGAACACGGCCGCGAGGGCGCGCGCGAACTGCTGGACGTCCCGGTCGTCGACATCACCGAGGCCGCCGCGCACCTGGCCTGCCTGCTCGGCCGCCGCTACGGCGTGGTGACCACTTTGGACCGGACGTGCGGGCTGATCGAGGACAGCCTGCACGCCGCCGGCGTCGCGCAGAACTGCGTCACGGTCACCGGGGCCGGGCTCGGCGTGCTGGAGCTGACCGACGAACGCCGGACGGAGTCGGCGTTGCTCACCGCGGGCCGCCGCGCCCGGGACGCGGGCGCGGAGGTGCTCGTGCTCGGCTGCGCCGGGATGACGGGCCTGGACCGGAAGATCGCGACGATGCTGGACATTCCCGTCATCGACGGCGTCGCGGCCGCGGTCCGGCTCGCGGAGTCCCTCGTGGCGCTGGGGCTGAAGACGAGCCGCGCGGGCTCGTACGCACGGCCGATCGACAAGCGCCGCACCTGGCCCACGGATTGACACCCGCCGCACGAGGACGTCAGAATCCCTGCAGCCGTACCGCCGCCCGGTGACGACGTGGGGATTCCGACATCCCCGGAAGGCGGTCGACGTGCGCAGAGTTCTCGGCGTGCTGGCGGTTTCCGTCAGCGTGCTCCTGGTCCCGATCAGCGGGACGGCGGTCGCCGCGCCGCCACCGCACACGATCGTCACCGACGGCGCCAAGCTCGCGAAGGTCAAGCAGGCCATCCGTAGCGGCCACGCCACCAAGGCCCAGCAGGACGCGCTGAACGCCGTGCTGGCCAAGGCGAACACCGCGCTGACGGCCGGGCCGTGGTCGGTCATGGACAAGCCGTCCGCCCCGCCGAGCGGTGACAAGCACGACTACACGAGCCAGGCGCCGTACTGGTGGGCGAGCCAGCCGAAGACGCCGGAGAACCCGCAGGGCTGCCCGTACGTCAGCAAGGACGGCCAGCGCAACCCGGAGGCCGACGCGATCACCGACCACACCTACCGGATGTGGGCGTGGGACGCGATGTACTACCTCTCGCTGGCCTGGTACTACACCGGCGACGCGAAGTACGCGAAGCGGGCGGCGCTGGACATCCGGACCTGGTTCCTCGACCCGGCCACCAAGATGAACCCGAACATGACCTACAGCCAGATCATCCCGTGCAGGACCGCGATCAGCGGCACCGGGATCATCGACTCGACGCAGTCGTTCAGCCAGCTGATGGACGCGTTCGCGCTGCTCGACGGCGGCGCGCCGGGCTGGACCGGGAAGGACCGCTCCGGGATCAAGGCGTGGCTCACGCAGTACCTGAACTGGATGCAGACCAGCCCGCAGGCGAAGCTGGAACTGGCCGCCACCAACAACCACGGCACGTTCCTCGACATGCAGAACGCGACCATCTCGGCGTACCTGGGCCACCGCGACGCCGCCCGGAAGATCGTGCTGGACACCGAGCAGAAGCGGTTCCCCGTGCAGTTCGCCGCCGACGGCAGCCAGCCGCTCGAGCTGTCGCGCACGATGTCGTGGCACTACGTCAACTTCAACCTCACCGCGTGGGGCCGGCTCGCGGAGGTCGGGAAGAACCTCGGCGTCGACGTCTGGAAGTACCGGGCGCCGAACGGGGTGACGCTGCGGAAGGTCGTCGACCAGCTGATCCCGGGTGCGCTGCAGGGCGCGGCGGGCTGGCCGCACCAGCAGATCGGCGTGTTCGACCAGTCGATCGCGGCGGACATCTTCCACGCGGCCGCCGAAGAGGCGCACGACGCCGACGCGGCGTCCGCCCTGAAGCAGATGCCGTTGCCGGCCGGTGGCGACACGTGGCCGGTGCGCGTGTCGTGCTTCCCGCTGGACCCCCCACTGAAGTAGGGCGGTGTCCCCGAAAATCCGGACACCGCGTCCCATAGCGCACGCCCACGGTAATTGGTCTAGTCCAAAGTATTGACACCGGGTGTCCGCGCGCGCACATTCGTGAACGGGGCCGGACCCGCTCGTGAACGACCATCGCGTACGCCCTCTCCCGCGCCGTCGCGGCCCGGGAGAGGGCCGTCCGCCTGCGCGAGGAGACGCCATGCAGCGAAGATTCGCCCTGGTCGCCGCCGCGGCCGCCGCCGTCGTGATCGGCGGGCTGACCGTCGCCGGTCCGGCCGCACCGGGAGCGGCCGCCGCGACCTCCGGCGGGGTCCGGATCGCCTACTACGACCAGTGGAGCATCTACCAGAACGCCTACTACCTGAAGAACGTCGACGCCATCGCGGGCAACATCGACTACCTGCTCTACGACTTCGAGAACATCGATCCGGGCAATCTCACGTGCTTCGAAGCCACGAAGGCGACGACGCCGGACCCGGGCGGGGAAACCGATCCGAACGCCGGCGACGGCGGCGAGGACCAGTTCGCCGACTACCAGAAGACGTTCGGCTCCGACATCAGCGTCGACGGCACCGCCGACACGTGGAACCAGCCCATCGTCGGCAACTTCCACCAGCTGCAGGAGCTCAAGGCGAAGCACCCGAACCTCAAGGTGCTGCTGTCGATCGGCGGCTGGACGTACTCGAAGTACTTCTCCGACGCCGCCGCGACCGACGCCTCCCGCAAGAAGTTCGTCAGCTCCTGCCTCGACATGTTCATCAAGGGCAACATCCCGGCGTCCGGCGGCTACGGCGGCCCGGGCACGGCGGCCGGGATCTTCGACGGCATCGACATCGACTGGGAGTACCCGGGTTCGCCCACCGGGCACGTCGGCAACCACTACAGCGCCGCCGACACCGCCAACTACACCGCGCTGCTGGCGGAGTTCCGCAGCGAGCTGGACGCGTTGGGCGGCAAGCACTACGCGCTCTCGGCCGCGTTGCCGGGCGGGCAGGACAAGATCGCGAAGCTCCAGACCGACAAGATCGGCCAGTACCTGGACTTCGGCAACGCGATGACCTACGACATGCACGGCGCGTGGGACGCGACCGGGCCGACGAACTTCCAGGACCCGCTGTACTCGTCGCCGAACGACCCGTCGGGCACGATCCCACCGGGCACCGAGAAGTACACGACCGACTCGGTGATCAAGGACTACCTGCACGGCAACAGCGCCTACGGCATCGCGGGCGGCTTCCCGGCGGGCAAGCTGACGCTGGGCATCCCGTTCTACTACCGCGGCTGGACCGGCGTGCCGGCCGGCTCGAACCACGGCCTCTACCAGTCGGCTTCGGGCCCGTCGCCGGGCCACGCCCTGAGCGGCAACGTCCCCGGCGTCGCGATGTACAAGGAACTGACCGGCGTCGTCGACAACCCGGCGGACACGTACTGGGACCCGGTCACGCAGTCGGCCTGGTTCTACGACGGGACGAACTTCTACGGCGGCTCGTCGGCGCAGTCGATCAAGGCCCGCACCGACTACATCCACTGCACGGGGCTCGGCGGCGCGATGATGTTCTCGCTCTACGACCTCGACCCGGGCTCGACGTTGTTCCACGCGGTGGTCAACGGCCTCGCGGCCTCGACGCCGAACTGCTCGGCGCCGCCGACCACGACACCCACCACCCCGCCGACAACTCCGACCACGCCCACCACTCCGACGACCCCGACCACACCGCCGACGACCACCACGACTCCGCCGTCGATTCCCGCGTGGGCCCCGAACACGGCCTACGCGACGGGAGCGAAGGTGACCTACAACGGCATCACGTACACGTGCCGCCAGGGCCACACCTCGCTGGTGGGCTGGGAACCGCCGAACGTCCCGGCGCTCTGGCTGGCCGGCTGAAAGACCTCGTGAGTGGGAAACAGTGTTAGAACACTGTTTCCCACTCACGACGTTCACACGACGAAACCGCAGCTCAACAGCCAGCACCCTACCCAAGATCAGGGATCTTGAGCCAAAGTCAGGTAAGGTGACGGAATGGTCATGCGGGTGGCGATTCCCGTGCTGCCGTGCCGAGATGTGCAGGCAGCGCGGTCGTACTTCACGGACGTGCTCGGATTCGACACCATATTCACCTGGGAGACCCCACCCAGCTACGCGGCCGTGATCCGCGACACCGCCGAGTTCCACCTGTACGCCGAAAGCAGCGTCGGCCCGGCCAGGGTGACGGTTATCGTCGACGACGTCGATTCCTGCCACGACGAGCTGCGCGCCCGCGGCGCCGACATCGTCGAGCCACTGGCTGACCGGCCCTACGGGATGCGCGACTTCAACGTACGGACACCCGATGGGCACTTGCTGATCTTCAGCCAGCCGCTTACCGAGTAACGGGTGACCATCAGCGGACCAGCCGGAAGAATCACCGGACCGCACCGGTGAGGTCGTCCGACGTGGCCGGATCGGGCGGTGCGAGCGGCGGCATGAGATGGATGCCGGCGACCCGATCGGGTTGCCGTTGACCGATGCTCGTGCCCCAGCGCTGCCCTGGACGCCGAACCGCCGGTAGCCAGGCCATCAGCTCGCAACGCGTCGGATATCCGCTCGATCCCCCACCCCGGCGCGGCCGGCTTGTCGCTGAAGCCGTAACCGGGAAGCGATGGGCAGCCCCCTTCGCCGTTCACCCGACGAAACCGCAGCTCAACAGCCAGCACCCTACCCAAGATCAGCGATCTTGAGCCAAGTCAGCTAACACTGTTTCCCACTCACGACGTCAGTTGCCGTTGGGGGCGCCGATCCCCGGGGCGGGGGCCTGGGCGTTGCCGGCGATGCCGTAGCGCCCGGCGCCCCCGTCGAGCTGTTCCTTCAGCGCCAGGATCGCGCTCACCCGGCCCGCCGACGTGTCCACGTTGTCCACAGTGGACAGGATCGACGTGGCCGAGGTGTCCGCGCGGACCACGCCCAGCGCGCCGGTGCCGTCGGCCGAACCGGCGTCACCGGCGAGCACCGTCCCGGCGCCGCTGCGGTCGAGCTGGGTGGCGAACCGGGCGATCGTCGCCGCGCGGTCGCCCGCGCCGTCGCCGGTCGCCTCGGCGCCGGTCAGCACGATCGCCAGCTGCGCGGGCTTGACGTCCTGGCCCGCCTTGACGAACCCGCCGTCGGTGAGCCCGCCGAGCGCGGCCGCCAGTTCCTCCGGCGAGGACTGCGGTTTCGCCGTGGTCTTGTCCAGCAGCAGCACCGAACCGAGCAGGGCGCCGGCGAGCGTGCCGGAGTCCCCCGCCGTCGGGAACTTCGAGCCGGCCGGCTGCAGCCGCGTGACGACGTCGCGGAGCTGGTCGGCCTTCTCGGGGTTCGCGAAGGCGGACGTCAGCTGGACCTCGCCGGTCACCGAAGCCCCGGCCTGGCCGACCAGCTGCTTGAGCACGTCCCGGTCGGCCGGGCGCGCGTCTTCGGTGGTCACCAGCACCACCGACCGCTTGTCGAGCGCGCCGGCGACGACCTTCGGGCCCATCGAGCCGGCGAACGCGTCCGCGTCGGCCAGCCGGGCGTTGAGCGCGTTGCGCTGCGCCTCCAGGTCGGCGACCTGCGTGCCGAGGTCCTTCTTCTCCCCCGCCAGCCCGGACAGCAGCGTGCCGTTGAGCGCCGTCGAGCCGAGCACGACCCCGACGGCCAGCGCGAGGAAGCAGGCGGCGATGGAAACGACGTGGTAGCGCAGCGAAATCACGTGAACAGTCCCTTGGCCCAGGCGAAGAAGGTATTCCAGGTGTGCTTGAGCCAGTCGAGGTAGACCGAGCCCACGTCGGACACCAGCAGGGCCGCGGCGACCACCACCACCGCGGCGAGGACGAGCAGGACGACCGCGCCGATCGACACCCGGTTGCGGTGCAGCGTCGCCACGGCCTTGCCGTCGACGAGCTTCGTGCCGAGCTTCAGCCGCGTGAGGAACGTCGACGGGTTCGAGCCGGACCGGCCGTGGTCGAGGAACTCGCGCAGGGTGGCCTGGAAGCCGACGGTGACGACCAGGCTCGCGCCGTGCGCGTCGGCCAGCAGCAGCGCGAGGTCTTCGGCGTTGCCCGACGCCGGGAACGTCACCGCGCCGATGCCGAGGTCCTGGATCCGCTCGACGCCGGGCGCGTGCCCGTCGGGCTGGGCGGGCACCACGACCTCGCCGCCGCCGCGCAGGGTGGCGGTGCCGATGCCGGTGGGGTCGCCGACCACGACGTCCGGCCGGTAGCCCTGCACGCGCAGGGTGTCGGCGCCGGCGTCGACACCGATCAGCACCGGGCGGTGCTCGGCGACGTACTTCTTCAGCTTCTTGAGGTCCTCGGCGTGCCCGTTGCCGCCCGCGACGACCAGCACGTGCCGGTCGCGGATGGCGACCTTCAGCTCCGGCACGCCGACGCCGTCGAGGATCAGCGTGCGCTCGCGGCGCAGGAACTCGATGGTGTTCGCCGAGAACGCCTCCAGCTGCGTCGACATCCCGGCCTTGGCCTCGATCATCTGGTCGGCCACGCTCTCGGTGGTCTGCTCGATGCCCGAGGCGATCTGCCGCTCGCCGACGTACACGACGCCGTCGTGCAGCCGCAGCTTCGTGCCGTCCTTGACCGAGCGCAGCAGCTCGCCGCCCACCGAGTCGACGAGCGGGATGCCGGCCGCGACCAGGATCTCCGGGCCCATGTTCGGGAACCGGCCGGAGATCGACGGCGACGCGTTGACCACGCCGGCGACCTCGGCGTCGACGAGCGCGTCGGCCGTCGCGCGGTCGAGGTCCAGCTGGTCGAGCACGACGATGTCGCCGGGACTGATCCGGCGCAGCAGCTCCCGGGTGCGGCGGTCGACCCGCGCCACCCCGGTGATCCCCGGAAGCGGTTCTTGGTTCCGCGTGAGCAACCCGGTGAGCTTCATGTGGCCGATGGTGACAAATTTGCTCGTGGGACGTTGTACGCCACGCCGTAGCCGCCGTGACTCGTTGTGGTGAGCCCGGTCGCCTCCCCCGCGCGGGTCAGGCCTCCGACTCCTCCGACAGCGAGCCGAAGCCGAGGTTCAGCCAGGGGCTCGCCGGGTCTTGAAGGAGCTGGTGGTGGACCCGCACGGCCGCGGGGTACCACTCGCCGAAGTCGTCGCCGTCGGCCTGCAGCACCCGGCCCATGACGTACCCCGCCGAAAGGTCGGCCCATGACTGGTGGTAGCGGCGCGCGAGGGAACCGGCCTCGAGCACCATCAGCTCGGCGGTCAGCGCGTCGCAGAACCCGGCCGCCAGCCCGGCCCGGGCGATCGCGACGGCCCGGCCGACGTCCCACGACAGCGCCGTGGTGACGAACCCGTCCGCGTCGACCAGCCCGTCGGCGCGGAACCGCTGCTCGTAGCGGGACACGCGGCGGACCGTGTGGCGCAGTTCGTCGGCCTGGTCGGCGGCGTCGTTCTCCGCGCACCACCGGTCCACCAGCCCGGCCCAGGTCCGCGGGTCGAACTCGCCGCCCGGCAGCCCGTATTCGGCGGCGAAGCGCAGGCGCAGCATGAGCACGAGGTTGCCGGGCGTCAGCGCGTACCCGTCGCCGATCAGCCGGGTCATCGTCGCGCGCCAGTCCGGCGGGTCGGGCACGCCCCACCAGTCCCGCAGGTTCCGGACCTCGGCGACGTAGTCGTGGTAGCGCGCGTCGAGGACGTTCCACGGCGTCGCTTCGAGCACCGCGAGGTGCGCGCCGCACGCGAGCGCGTGCGCGATGGGCCCTTCGAGATGGCCGTACGGCGCGGTGATCAGCCGCTCGACCTGCTCCTCCAGCGGCGTGACGTCGTCGAGGTGCGCGTCGAGCCACGGCTGCAGCGTCGCGCCCGGCAGCCGCCACTCGCCGCGGGTACCGCGGTTGAACACGACCCGCTCGTGCCGCCCGACGCCGTCGACCGCCCAGTCGAGCGAGCCGCTCATCGCCACGACGTCCGGGCCGAGGTCGGGCAGCGCGCCGCGGGTGAAGACCTGCAGGAACTCGTCGCCGCCGGTCTCGAAGTAGACGTTGGGGAAGGTTTCCGCCCGTTCGTCGAGGATGCTCCGGGCGTCCACGCGCCGGATCGGCACGAACAGCTCCTCCCCGGCGAGGAGGCCGAGGTAGCGGTCGAGGTCGCCGTCCCGCCGCGCGGCGGCGAGCTGGGCTTCGAGGTCCGCGGGCGGCGGCAGGATCACGGGGCGGCTCCCTCCGCTCGGCCGGTCAGCACGACGAGCTTGCCCGCCGTCCGGTTGTGCTCCAGGTCGTCGTGCGCCTGCCGGATCTCGTCCATCGCGTACACCTCGGCCGGGCCGAGGCTGATGCTGCCGTCGGCGATCCGGTCGAGGTACCGCTGGAGAACGGGGGCGGGCAGGTCGTCCGCCTCACCACCATAAGCGGTCAACCGGACCCCGTCGGGAAGGTAGCCGATCGGATAGAAGTTCGAGATCGTCCATTCGTTGGACAACATGCCGGCGAAGCAGACGGTGCCGTGCACGCGGGTGGCGTTCAGGGTGTCCGGCAGGGTCGGCGTCCCGACGAGTTCGAGCGCGGCGTCGACGCCTCCGGGGGCGATTTTCCGGACCAGCCCGGCGACGGTCCCGTCGTCCAGCAGGGGGTGGTCGACGCCGTGTCCGCGCAGGATTTCGATCCTTTCCGGCTGCCGGGTGGTCGCGAAGACGGTGGCGCCGAGGTCTTTCGCGAGGGTCGCGGTGGCGAAGCCGAGGGCGGACGTGCCGCCGCGGATCAGCAGCGTCTGGCCTTCCTTCAGGTCGAGGCCGGTGGTGAGCGAGCCGTACGCGGTCTGCAGCGTCTCCGGGACCTGGCCGAGCACCTCCCACGGCAGGTCGCTGCGGAACGGGATGACCTGGCTTTCCGGGACCAGCGTGTATTCGGCGTACCCGCCGTCGAAGGTGCGGCCCATCCCGCCCATCATGGTGGCGACCTGCTGCCCGGGCGCGAAGGCACCGCCGGCGTCGACGATCCCGACGGCTTCGATGCCGGGCACGCGCGGGAAGGTGACGCCCTCGGCCAAGCCGAGCCGGGTGTGCAGCTCCGAGCGGTTGAGGCCGAACGCCTTGACGGCGATCCGGACCCAGCCGGGTTTCACCGCCGGCCGCGGGAGCTCGGTGAGCTCGAGGTTCTCGACGGGACCGGGTTCACGGAGCACCACCGCGCGCATCGGGGTCCTTTCTTCGCCTGCAGTCGTCACGACAACTGCCGGGCGGCGAAGACCATTCCCGCCGGCGGCTACTTCTTCTTCGCCGCGCGCTTCTTCTTCGGCTCGAACTCCGTCTTGTCCTTCTCGGCCGTCGCGAGCAGTTCCTCCGCGTGCGCCCGCCCGGTCTCGTTGTCCATGCCCGCGAGCATCCGGGCCAGCTCGCTGACCCGCTCGGTCTGGCTCAGGTTCTTCACCCCGCTGCGCGTGACGCCGCCGGTGTGGCCCTTGTCCACCACCAGGTGCTGGTCCGCGAACGCCGCGACCTGCGGCAGGTGCGTCACCACCAGGACCTGGTGGGTGCGCGCCAGCCGGGCCAGCCGCCGGCCGATCTCGACCGCCGCGCGACCGCCGACCCCGGCGTCGACCTCGTCGAACACCAGCGTCTGGACCGTGTCCGCGTGCGCCAGGACCACCTCGATGGCCAGCATCACCCGCGACAGCTCACCGCCGGAGGCGGCCTTGTGCACCGGCAGCGGCGGCGCGCCGTCGTGCGCGCGCAGCAGCAGTTCGACGTCGTCGACGCCGTCCGGGCCCGCGTGCACCGCGCGGCCGTCGAGGGTCAGGGCGTGCGTGTCACCGTGCTCGGCCGGGCGCTGCTCGACCGTCACGTCGATCGCCGCCTGGCCCATCGCCAGCCCGGACAGCTCGCGGGTGATCTCCGCGGCGAGCTCGGCCGCCGCCTTCTCCCGCGCCGCCGACACCTCGGCCGCGTGCGTGGAGAGCTGGATCGCGAGCTGGTCACGCCGCATCGCGAGCTCGGCCAGCGCCTCTTCCGAGGTGTCCATGGTTTCCAGTCGCCGCCGGGCGTCGTCGGCCCAGGCGAGGACGCCGTCGACGTCCGCGGCGTACTTGCGGGTCAGCCGCTTGAGGTCGGCCTGGCGGGCGAGGACCTTCTCCAGCAGCGCCGGGTCGGCGTCCAGCGTCTCGACGTAGCTGCCGAGCTCGGCCCCCACGTCGGACAGCAGCACCGACGCTTCTTCCAGCCGCGGCGCCAGCTCGCGCAGCACGCCGTCTTCGGACGTCGAAAGCCGCCGCAGCGCCTCCCCGACCAGCCCCAGCGCACCCGGCCCGTCCGGGTCGCCGTCCGGGGAGCCGGACACGGCGATGTGGGCCTCGGTCGCGGCCGCGCGCAGCTCGTCGACCGCCGCGAGCCGCTTGATCTGCGCGGTGAGCTCGTCGTCCTCGCCCGGTTCCGGCGCGACGGCGTCGATCTCGGTCAGGCCGTGCTTGAGCAGGTCGGCCTGCTGGGCCATCTCCCGCGAGCGCGTCGACCGCTCGGTCAGCTCGGCGATCACCGCCAGCCACTCGGACCGGATCTCCTGGTACACCCGCAGCGGCTTCGCCACCGCGTCCCCGGCGAACCGGTCGATGACCGCACGCTGCTCGGCCGGCCGCAGCAGCCGCAGCTGGTCGTTCTGCCCGTGCACCGCGATCAGCTGCTCGGACAGCTCCGCGAGCACGCCGACCGGCACGGACCGGCCGCCGAGGTGGGCGCGGGACCGCCCGTCGACGGCGACCGCGCGCAGCGCGATCACGCTGCCGTCCTCGTCCACGTCCGCGCCCGAATCGGTGACGATCCGCTCGGCGCCTTCGACGCCCGAGTAGGTGAACCGCCCTTCGACGAACGCCTTGAGCATCCCCGTCCGGACCTTGGACACCTCGGCGCGGCCACCGGAGAGCAGGTGCAGCCCGGTGACGACCATGGTCTTGCCCGCACCCGTCTCACCGGTCACGACGGTGAAGCCCGCGTGCAGTTCCAGCAGGGCGTCCTCGATGACTCCGAGGCCCTGGATGCGCATCTCGGCCAGCACGCCGCCTACGGTAGCGGCCACCACCGACACTCTGCGCGCCCGGGCACCCGGCGCGTCGCCGATATGTTCGAACGAATCGCCGAAAGGTCGATTGAGGGTGGTGGCGGGGAGGAAGGCGGAGGGGTTACTCGCAGGGGCGCGCGTGGCGCTCGCGCCAGCTCTTCACCGGCAGCGAGAACTTCTGGACCAGGCGGTCGGTGAAGGGGCCGTCCCACAGGCGGACCAGCCGCACCGGCGTCGTACCGCAGGTCACGCGCACCCGCGCGCCCGGCGGCAGGTCGATCGGCCGGGTGCCGTCGCAGGTCAGCACGGCCGACGAGCCGTCCGGGTCGATCCCGACGGTGATCACCGAGTCGCGGGAGACGACCAGCGGCCGCGCGAACATCGCGTGCGCGTTGCTCGGCACCACCAGCAGCGCCTGGACGTCCGGCCAGATGATCGGGCCGCCCGCCGAGAACGCGTACGCGGTCGAGCCGGTCGGTGTGGCGCACAACACACCGTCGCAGCCGAAGGCGGACACCGGACGGCCGTCGACCTCGATCAGCGCGTCCAGCACCCGCTCCCGGGTGCTCTTCTCCACGCTGGCCTCGTTGAGCGCCCAGGTGCGGGCGACTTCTTCACCGTCGTGGGTGACGGTGACGTCGATGGTCATCCGCTCTTCGACCTGGTAGTCGCCGTCGACGACCCGCTGGACGGTGTCGGCGAGCGCGTCGGAGTCGGCCTCGGCGAGGAAGCCGACGCGGCCCAGGTTCACGCCGAGCACCGGCACCCCGGCCGGGCGGGCGACCTCGGCCGCGCGCAGCAGCGTGCCGTCGCCGCCGAGGACGAACACCAGCTCGACGCCTTCGGCGGGGTTGTCGTCCGGGTCCACGACGGTGCAGCTCGCGCCGACGCCGTGCTCCTCGGGGTTGATCAGCGCACAGACGTCGTGCTCGATCACGCGGATCCGGATGCCGGCCTTCGCGAACCGCGCCGACACCTCGCGCGCGGCTTCGCCGGTCGCGTCGCGATCGGGGTGCACCATCAGGAGTACTTCGCGTTCGGTGGTCATGCGGGCCCTTCCTCGACGGCGGTCCGGACGAGCCGCTCGGCCTCAGTCCTGTCTACCGCGTCCACAGTGGACTCGGCCAGGTGTTCTTTCTTGAGCCACACGAAGTATTCGACGTTCCCGGACGGCCCGGGCAGCGGGCTGGCGGTCACCCCGCGCAGCGCGAGCCCGAGCTTCGCGGCCTCGTCGATGACGGTGAGCACGGACTCGGCGCGCAGGTCCGGGTCGCGGACGACCCCGCCGCTGCCGAGGCGGTCCTTGCCCACCTCGAACTGCGGCTTGACCATCGGGACCAGGTCGGCGCCTTCGCGCGCGCACGCCGCGAGCGCGGGCAGCACGAGCTTGAGGGAGATGAAGCTCAGGTCCCCGACGACGAGGTCGACCGGGCCGCCGAGGTCTTCGGGGGTGAGGGAGCGGACGTTCGTGCGATCCATGACCTGGACACGTTCGTCGGTGCGGATCCGCCAGTCGAGCAGGCCGCGGCCGACGTCCGCGGCGATCACGGTGGCGGCGCCGGTGCGGAGCAGGACGTCGGTGAAGCCGCCGGTGGACGCGCCGGCGTCGAGGCAGCGTTTGCCTTCGACGGTCAGGTCCGTGAACGCTTCGAGGGCGCCGAGCAGCTTGTGCGCGCCCCGGGAGGCCCAGCCGGGGTCGTCTTCGTCCTTGACGACGATGGGCGCGTCGGTTTCCACGCCGGTGGCCGGTTTGGTCGCGACCATCCCGCGGACGGTGACCTTGCCGCCGGTGATCAGCGCCGAGGCTTGGTCCCGCGAGCGCGCGAGACCGCGCCGGACGAGTTCCGCGTCGAGGCGGGCCCGCTTGGGCACGCCGATCAGACCTTGTCGATGCTGGACAGCGCGACCGTCAGCTCGGTGTGCACGGCGTCGAAGCGCTCGACGTGCTCCGCGAGCGGCAGCGCGTCCAGGTCGTCCAGCCCGGCGACGGCTTCGTCGATGCCGGCGCGCGGGTCGGTCTGCGGCGAGAACGAACCGGGCGGCGGGCCCGGGACGGGGAAGGGGTGGTCCTGCACGGTGCAAACGGTATCAGTCAGGACAGTTTCGCCTTGGTGTGCTCGCCGAGTTCGGTGACGCCCGTCTCCCAGGCCACGTGGCACAGCGCGCGGAGCAGGTCCAGGTCGTCGCCGTCACCCTCCGCCACCAGGGTCCGGTTCTCGACCGTGACGGTCCAGCCCGGCCGTGGCCCGATCCTGAGGTCTTCGGCGCGTTCGGTGAGCGCGGTGAGGTCCTTCGCCAGGTAGGTGCCGCGCTCGGCCGGGATGGCCTCGATCAGCTGTTTCGGCGTCGCGACACCCGACAGGACGACCAGGGAGTCGATGCCCGCGGCGACCGCCCCGGCGATGTCGGTGTCGAGCCGGTCGCCGACGACCAGCGGGTTCCGGGCGCCCGCGGACCGGGCGGCGGTCTCGAACAGCAGCGGCTGCGGCTTCCCGGCGACCAGCGGTTCGACGTCGGTGGCGGTGCGCAGCGCGGCGACCATCGAGCCGTTGCCGGGCAGCAGGCCGCGCTCGCTGGGGAGGGTGGCGTCGACGTTGCAGGCCACCCAGAGCGCGCCGGCCCGGATGGCCAGGCAGGCCTCGGCCAGCGCGGCCCAGGTGTTGTCGGGCGAGTGCCCCTGCACGACGGCCTGGACGCTCGGGGCGTTCTCCCGCACCGGCGCGAGCCCCGCCTGCGTCACCTCGGCGGCGAGCGACTCGGTGCCGACGACGAGCACCTCGGCGCCGGGGTCCAGGCGTTCCTTGAGCAGCTGCACGCCGGCCTGGGCGCTGGTGTGCACCTCGTCGGTCCCGGCGGGCATGCCAAGACCGGTGAGGTGCGCGACGACCTCGTCCGGGGCCTTGGAGGCGTTGTTGGTGACGAACCGGACGGGGGTGCCGTGCTCCCGCGCGGCCCGGACCGTCTCCGGGGCACCCGGGATGACCCGGGTGCCGTGGTAGACGGTCCCGTCGAGGTCGAAGAGGACCGCGTCGTAGGCCGCGAGGAGGGCGTCACTCATCGGTGGCTTCGGCGTCCTTTTCTTCGGTGGCCTTGTCTTTGGTGTCCTTGCCTTCGTTGGAGAGGTCGGCGGCCCGCTCGGCGGCGTCGGTCTCGTCCTCGGCGTCGGCCTCGGCGGCGTTGAGGAACCACCGGATGGCGTCGTCCTTGCGCCCGGCCGCTTCGAGGTTGTCGGCGTAGGCGTAGAAGAGACGAGCGCTCCACGGGTCGCGCTTCTCGGGCTTGAGGTCGTCACCCTGCAGCGAGACGACGGCGGCATCGAGCTGCCCGAGGTCCCGCCGCGCCCCGGCCGCGACGATGGCCAGCTCGACCTGCGTGGCCTTGTTCAGCTTCACGGTGTCGGTTTCCTTCGCGAGGTCGAGGGCCCGCTCGGGCCGCCCGAGCGCGCGTTCGGCGTCGGCGATGATGGCGATGTGCTCGTCGCTGCGCGTCATCCGCCGGACGGCCCGCAGCTCGGAGAGCGCCTCGGACCAGTTGCCGGCGTGGTAGGCGACCAGTCCGAGGGCCTCCCGCACGATGGGGACGCGCGAGGCCTTGGCCTTGGCGTACTTGGCGTGCTCGAGCGCGGCCTCGGGATCGCTGTCGATCAGCCCCCCGGCGGCGACGAGGTGCTTCCCGACGGTCTCGGCCAGGCCCTTCGGAAGCGTCCGCAGCTCGCGGCGGACGTCCTCGTCGAGGTCGGAGAACTCGATGTCTTCGGGGAGCTCGGGGGCTTCGAGGAGCTCCTTGGCGAGGGCCTCGTCGTCGAGCGGACCGCCGACCTTGGGCCGCGGGTCACGCCGGGGGCGGTCGCCTTGGGTGCGGCTGTCGCGGTCGTAGGGCTTGCGGGCGCCGGGGCGCTCGCCGCGGTCCTGCCGGTTGTCACGGCTGTCGCGGTTGTCGCGGCTGTCGTCGCGGCGCTGGTAGCTGCTGCGCTCACCACGCGAGTCGTCGCGGCGGTCGCCGTCGCGGCGCTGGTAGCCGCCGCGGTCGTCGGAGCGGGAACCACCCGGGCGGGAACCACGGTCGTCGTCGCGGCGCTGGTAGCCGCCACGGGAGTCTTCGCGGCGGTCGCTGCCGCCGCGGCTCCGGTCATCCGAGCGGAACCCCCCGGTCCGGCCGCCGCGGTCATCGCGGTCATCGCGACGCTGGTAGCCGCCACGGGAGTCCTCGCGGCGGTCGCTGCCGCCACGCCCCCGGTCGTCGGACCGGAAACCGCCGGTGCGGGAGCCGCGGTCGTCGTCGCGGCGCTGGTAGCTGCCGCGGTCGCCACGCGAGTCATCACGGCGGTCGCGGTCGCCGGAGCGGAAACCACCCGAACGGGTACCGCGGTCATCGTCGCGACGGTCCTGCCCGCCACGGCCCCGGTCGTCCGGACGGAAACCGCCCGGCCGCGAACCGCGGTCGTCACGACGGTCGTATCCACCGCGGCCGCGGTCGTCCGAGCGGGAACCACCCGGGCGGGAACCGCGGTCGTCGTCGCGGCGGTCGTACCCGCCGCGGGGGCGGTCGTCCGAGCGGAAGCCGCCGGTGCGGGAGCCACGCTCGTCGTCGCGGCGGTTGCTGTCCCAGCGGGGCTTGCGGTCGCCGTAGGAGGACTTGCCCTGGGGCCGGCCGCCGCGGTCGTCGAAGCTGCGGCCCGGCTTGTCGTCGCGCGTCCCGGCGCGGCTGTTGCCCCGGTCCTCGAAGCGGCTGCCCGAACGGCCGGCGCCCCGGTCCTCGTACCGCCCACCGCCGGAGCGGCTCGGACCGTCCGAGTAGCGGCCACCGCCCGGCCGGCCGCCGGTGTCACGGCTGCCGGCGCCGCCTCGGCGGTCGTCGCGGTCGCCGAAGGTGCGGCTCTGACCTGCGTATCCTCCGCGCTGGTCGCGGTCGCGGGGACCGTCGCCGCCGCGGAAGGGCTTGCCACCGCCGCGGACGCCGCGGTCGTCACGGCGCGGGCGGCCCTGGTGCCCGCCGTCGCGGCCGCCGCGGTCCTGCCGCGCGCCGCCCTGGTTCTTCCGGGGTCCGTCCGACCGGCCCCGGGAGCCTTCGTCCCGGCGTGCCGACCGGCCCGACCCATCATCCGCTGAGTCTCGTCGACCGAACTCGGACACCTGGCCTCCTGCCGTGGAAAAAAATCTTGTCTGGACATACGCGTACGGCCCGCTAGGGCAGCCAACTGGCTATCCTAACGGGCCGTACGGAAGGTAAGTTCGGCGGTGTCCTACTCTCCCACAACCCTTCGGTTGCAGTACCATCGGCGCTGTCAGGCTTAGCTTCCGGGTTCGGAATGGGACCGGGCGTTTCCCTGACGCTAAAACCACCGAAACACTCCGAAACAACACACACCGTCCAACCGGCGTGGTGTTTCAGAACCGTAGAGTGGATGCGTAACATCTTTGTAGGCAAGTCCTCGGCCTATTAGTACCAGTCAACTCGACAACACATTACTG